>NZ_JBFUDK010000023.1:0-59151 GCF_056404755.1 Sphingomonas sp. P2_B6 | reverse complement strand
TGGAGTGCACCCCAGTGTTGAGACACGATAATTAGGGACAGCGCGTTGCTGTCATGGCGAGGGGCTGCTGCGCAGCACCCCTGGCGACATTTCTTCATACTCGTCCGGTGACAGATAGGCCAAGGCGGAGTGCAGGCGCTGACGGTTGTAGACCTGCTCGATGAAGGCGCCGATCTCGGCCCTGGCATGCGCGAGATCGCGGTAGTCTGCGCCGTTTACCTGCTCCTGCTTCAGCGTCTTCATGAAGCTCTCGGCCATCGCATTGTCATACGGGCAGGCGATCCGGCTCATGCTGGGCAGGATACCGACGGCCTCCAGACGGGCGATGTAATCGCCACACGCGTACTGAACGCCGCGGTCGGAGTGGTGGACCAGCGCACCCGATACGACCGGGCGCCGCTCCAGCGCCATCGCAAGCGCATCGAGCGCCAGCTCCGCGCGCAGGTGATCCGCCATTGCCCAGCCGACCACCTTGCGACTGAACGCATCGAGGATCACCGCGAGATAGACGAACGCCTCGGCCAGGCGGACATAGGTGATGTCCGCCACCCACAGCTGATTGACGGCGGTGGGCATCAGATGACGCGCCAGGTTGGGCCACACCCGCCAGCCATGGCGCGAGTCTGTGGTGGCCGGCCGGAACAGTGGCTTCCTCAGGCACAGCAGGTTGTCCTCCCGCATCAGGCGAAGCACGCGCTTGTGGTTGATGACCCAGTCATCGCGCCTGAGCAGCGCTACGATCCGGCGATAGCCGTAATGCCGGTGCGTGATGCAAAGGCGTTGCAGCCGATCGCGCAGCGCCGTCTCCTCGACCTTGGGGGCGCTATCGTGCCAACGCCGATAGAAAGCGGCCCGGCTCACCAGAGAGAGCCGGCACAACTGCTCCACCGACAGCATCGATCCACAGCCTTGCAGACCTGTCATCGCCTGAATCTGGGCGATGACCCCGTCACGCCATTGCCGGGCGGCCGGGGCCATCGCGTAGCGCTTCTTCGCCACCATCGCGAACCGCATCACGCCAACGGTACAGGATCGTCCGCTTGATCCCCAACTCGCGCGATAGCGCCGTCCCGCTCTCGCCCGCCGCCATGCGAGCGACCACCTCCAGCTTGAACGCTCGGCCAAATCTTCGTCGAACAATCTTGGACATCAAACCCTCCTCCAAAAGGGCTGTCCCTAATTTTACTGTCTCAATCTAGGGGTGCACTCCAGCGGCGATATGAAGCGCGCCCAGTTAAGTGAAGAGCCACTGGAAGCGCTAATTAGTAAACTGGCACCGTAATTCCTGTAATGCGGGATCGTGCAGCGAGGATGATATCTGCTGCGAAAGTCGATTCAGCTGCCCGGTGAGGTAAGTAAGTGGACTGTCACCGGGTTCCCCCATGTAATTCCGTAACGCGACGATCCCCCGCAGATCAACGCAGCGGCAACGTGCCGGTGAATGTACCGTCGTTACCGCTGTTGCCGTTCAAGCGATTGTTGCCATAGGAATAAATGACACCGCCGCCTGACGCATTCACGCCGCCGCCATTGTTGTTGATGTTGGAATTGTTGACCAATATACCGGCCAGCGTGCCGGCTGCGGTTATGCCGAAGGTTTGACTACCCGCGACCACGACGCCGTCGAGCGAAATAGTCGAAAAGGCGGCGGTCCCGTTGCTGGTGCGGACACCCGTCTGTCCGCTGTTGGTGATATTGGTATCCTTCAGGGCGATGAAGATCGAACCGGTGGTGCTGCTGCCGACCGCCAGAATGCCAAAGCTGGCGTTGCTGAACTGGCTGCGCGATACGTTGGCGCGAACCGAAGCCGCGCCCGTCGGGAAAACGTTGATCGCCCCGTATCCTCCGACGTTGCCGACATTTAAGATCGTGGTGTTGTCGACCGTGAGCTTGGAACTGGCTGCAGGCGAGAAATCGATCCCGGCCCGGGCAAAGTTGCGGATCACCGTGTTGCGCACGATCAGCGAGCCGCCGGCAATAAAATCGATACCGTTAAGGCCGACGCCAGCACCGTCGATTTCGAGGCCATCGATGATGACCACGTCGCTTGCCCCGGCATTGATGATGATGCCCGCCGTACCTGTAGACAAGATGCCGCCGTTGCCGAGTCCGGTGCAATAGATCGTGATTGATTTGGTGATGGTGACGGCGCCGAACCCACCGGGATCAAGGCAGTTGATCTCGCCGCTGACGGCAGTATTGCTGATTGCGCCTGCGAAGGTCTTGCACGGTGCCGTGCGGCTGCATGGGTTCGCATCGTCACCGACGCCCGACACCCAGGTTCGGGTAGCCTGCGCAGAAGCGGGTGCCGCGGCGGCGATGCTCGCCAGGAGGAGCGCCATACCCAGCGCCAGCCAACGAGATAAGCGATTACCCAGAATAGCCATGGTACCCCCTGGAAGAGTCGTGTGTTGACCATAGGTCTCATAGATCCAACAAAGTGGCAACTCTTGATTGATGCATGTCGTGCCAGTGAAATTCCGGAACAACGGTGAGAGCTTCCATTGGGTAAATTGTGGTCCGGTCTTTGTCAGCATGTGGTTGCTGACACCAATCTCGGGTGTCTAGGTGGCGCCGCACGTACTCCACCCGGGAAATACCTTGCTTGTTCCGGAGGGCGATGGACGTTTGACGTCTCGGGGGGGGCATCGTGAACTCGTTTTCGTAAGTCGCCAACCACAAGGAAAGTCACGATGAGTGAGCGGCGTCACGCCACGCGACTTGGCAGCGCCCCGCGACGATCGCGTTAGAATTTCTCCGCGGGTTCCGGTGACAGACCACTCAATTGACCGAAGCGCGCGGTCGTGCTTGCGCGCTCTTAGATACCTGCGCCGCCACCGGCATTCGCAGCCGCGCGCGGCTCGCCCAAAGTTCGCACGATCAGCACCGCCAGCATCGGAATAAGCACCGCGTAGATATATTGCGTCCGCGAGACCCCGATGCCGAACGGAAACCAGATGCCCGGCACGCCGATCGGGTCCAGCAACTCGCCGCCGAAGAAGGCGAGGGTGGTCAATGCCAGAGCGATGATGGCGTGCTCCGCATCGGCCCGCGCAGGGCGATGCGCGCGCCGATGACGACGAAGAGCGCGATCGATCCGAGGCGGCTGGCGCTTGTCACGCTCGTCGCGTGCGTCACGGCAGCGACGATCTGGGCGGCCGCGAGCGCGAGCGCCGTCACATCGATGATGCGCCATGGACGCTCGCACCAGCGATTCCACGCCAGCGCCCAGGCGGCCACCGTCGGTATCCACATGAACGTCGCCAGCCACGCGTAGGTGGGCAGGTCCATCAGGTCGGTCCAGGCAGTGATCGCGTTGTTGAGGCGGCGGGCCCCCGTCAATACGAGTGCGATGGCGGCAAAGAGCAGGAAGCCCCGGAAATGGCCGCGCCTCCGGCACCAGAGCGCCAGTCCGGCCAGCAGGAACATCGCCAGCGGCTCGATCGCGTCGACGATATAACCGGCGATCGTCCGCTCCCATTGCGCGCGGTGAAGCCCGTCGCTGACCGGTCGGGGCGCGAGGATGGGCGGGCTGTGCAGGCCGCCGGCTTCGGCACTGGGCGTGGAGCCGGGCAGCATGAGGGTGCGGACGGCGAGTACGCCGCGCGTGCCTGCCGCATCGGCCGGAAGGGCAAAGCGCATCGGTCGCGTGCCGACGACCCTCGGAGGCGGGCCGAGCCTGCCCGAGCCGCCCAGCAGCTTGCCGTTCCAATAAAGTTCGTATCCGTCCTCGACGAGCGTCGGCCCGAGCATGTCCCATGAGGCGCGCCCGGCCGGCACGGTCACCACACGCCGGTACCAGGCGTAGCCGGTATAGCCCGGATGGCCGTGCGCCATCCAGCCGCCGACATAGTCGGGCAGGCCGACATCGCCGTCATGGCTGCCGGGCGTGGCGGTCAGGTCGATCGTTTCCCAATCGCTGTCGTCCGTTTTGGCGTCTGCCCAGTGCGGATCGCCACCGATGTGGAATCGCCAGGAGCCGTCGAGCAGCGTTGCCGCAGCGCGCAGCGACGGCGGATCGGGCCGGCCGCCGCGCGCCAGATCGGCGATCACGACGGCCCAGGCCAGCAGGGTCGCCAGGGCGACCCAGACGAACAGCGTGCGTCGCGTGGCGTCGATCGGTCTTTGCATGGCGCGGGCAGGTTAGGGGCGGAACGGGCGGGCACGCAACCGGTGCCGGGCGAGCGGGCCATTTGGGCATTCGAGCGTCGGGCACGCCTGTCCCAGCTACCCCATCGAAGGGACCGCCACCGAGTTCGGTGGCGTCAAAGCGCTTCGTATCGACCTGTGCCGGCAGTAGAACCGATTGCTTACCGGCAGATGAGTCGTCGGGTAGGGCGATCATGTGGGTACGGGGGCGAGCATGCGGACAATCGGAACGGCAACGTTATTCGCGATCGTGACGCTGGCAAGTGCCTCCGCGACCGCTGCAAAGGCCCAAACCCTGCGCGACGAAACGATCGCCACGATCAAGGCCGCGTTGCCGAGCGCTGAAATAACGACGCCCGACCCGCTGACCATCAAGATCAAACCGCCCGCCGGCGAAGAGATGCAGATCAACCTCGATCGCATCCAGCACTTTTGCGACATCAACAGCGCTGCGGACTGCGCGATGGAGAAACAGCATTTCCTGGGCGGGATCGCCGAGGCCCTGACGATGGAGGAGGCGATCAAGCCGGCGCAGCTCCGGCTGCTCATTCGCTCCAGCGACTATGCCGCGGCCTATGCCAGGGAAATCGGCGATGCCGCAGAAGGGACCAACGGCAAGGCGGACCCGCCCATTGCCAGACCCTTTGCCGAGGGCGTCTCGGTGATTCTCGGCGCGGATTACCCGAATACGACCAAGATCTCCGGTCATGCCCAGTTGAAGGAACTTGGGCTCGGCGAGGACGACGCCATCGCCCTGGCCACGCGACAGGTGCTGGCAACCCTGCCCAAGCTGCCCGAGCCCGGCGAGGTCGAGGGCAAGCTGCTGGTGGTGGCGGGAATCGACTATGGGGCGAGCATGATGCTCGAACCCGAGCGGTGGCGGGCGCTGGCGCTTGCCACCGGCGGACGGCTGTTCGTCGCCATTCCGTCCGACGACAATGTGCTGATCGGCACCGTCGCGCCGGGCAAGGACCTGCGGAAGATCGAAAAATTGGTGGCGGAGAGCTTCGCGACGGCGGGGCGGGGGATATCGGCCTATGTGTACCGGTGGTCGCCGCAGGGGTGGGTGGTGGCAAAGTAAGGGGTAATTTTACGCGTAGCGCCGGCGTGTCAGGCCTGTTGGAAGCGCGTCAGATGGGAAGCCGTGACGCGCCTGCTTCCGGCAACCGCCGGTATCCACCCCGCTCGCGGGAGCACCGGCGGATGACAGGCGGATGGGGTGCGGCTAGTGTCCCGAACCGGCGGTTCGTTTACCTGCCGTCATGCTGAACGCGTTTCAGCATCCAACGCTCCACAAGCGGCGGCATTGGTCGTTGCGCCTTGGATGCTGAAACCAGTTCAGCATGACGGACTTACATATGTATCGAACTGCCTTCGGATTCAGGACATCAGGATCGTTTATGCCCAGCCGTTCCCGACGCCCGGCCCTGCGCCGCCTGCTTCCCGCTTTGCCGCTCGCGCTGGCCTCGACGCCGGCGCGCGCGCAGCAGGAGGACGAGCAGGTCTGGCTGCAGGTCAACACCAATGTGCCGCTCGCGAACCGGGTGCGCGTCACGCTCGAGCAGATCGCGCGGTTCAGCGACCGGCAGGATGGGTTGTACCAGACCGAATTCGGCGCCCTGCTCGGCTATCGCGTGTCGAAGAAGATCGAGCTGGGGTTCGGCTATCGCTGGGTCGGGGCGCATAACGGCAATAGCGGTGCTGACGAGAACCGGCTGCGCCAGCAGATGGTGGGGACGTTCGGGCCGGTCACCACGCGTTTCCGGGTCGACGAGCGGTTCAACCCGCGGGGTAGCGAGGTGGGTTTCCGCATCCGTCCGCTGATCCGCTACAATCACGAGGTCGGCGACAAGGGCGTCGCGCTGTTCGCCAGCCATGAGAGCTTCTTCCTGCCCAACAGCACCAGCTGGGGGCAGCGCAGCGGTTATGAGCGGATGCGCAATATCGTGGGGGTCACCCTGCCGCTGGGGCGGGCGGTGACGACCGATATCGGGTATCTCAACCAATATCGTCCGGGCCGCAGCGGCGCCCGCGCGCAGATGGACCATGCGCTGAACCTGCAGCTGACGATCAACCTGCGCGATTTTGCCGGGGCGCACATCAACGACTGACGGGCGCGCGACATTATTTCGGCCGACGTGACGCTTGTGGAGCGTTGGGTGCTGAAACGAGTTCAGCATGACGGCAGTTTTGTAGTGGAAGACCTTCAGTTCCAGGCCGCTAACGGCTAGGGGCATGTGCCTGTGTTCGCGTCCAATCCCCTTCAGGACATTCCGCCGCATCGCCGGGTGGCGCGGTTTTTCGGCGAGGCGGTCGTCGAGCGGCTGCTCGCGCATGTCGCGGCGCGGGAAGGCGATTTCGAGACGACCCGGCTGAGCGAGCAACGCGTCGACCGGTCGATCCGCGCGTCGCGCCTGTTGCGCGATTTCGGCGATCTCCGGGCCGAGGTGGAGGCGCGTTTCCGGGGCCTCCTGGAAGAGGCGGTGCGCGACCTGGCCTTGCCGCCGATCCGGCTGGATTCGCTGGAGCTGGAGCTGGTGCAGCATGGCGACGGCGCCTTTTACCGCGAGCATATCGACACCGCGACCGACCGGCCCGGATCGGCGACGGCACGCGTGCTGGCGGCGGTCCATTATTTCCACCGCCAGCCACAGGGCTTTTCGGGCGGCGCGCTGCGGCTGCATGCCATGGCGCCGGGCCCGGACGGGCGGCGCGCCTTTGCCGATATCGCGCCCGATCGCGACCTGCTGCTGCTGTTTCCGGCCTGGGCACCGCATGAGGTGCGGCCGGTATCCTGCCCGTCCGGCGCGTTCCTCGACAGCCGTTTCGCGATCAATTGCTGGTATCGCCATCGCTGGGAGAATGGTCGCTGACGCGCAGGTCGCCTGACCCCGTCGCGCGTCGTGTCGCCCGAAAAATCCGTGCCTTGGGTTGCCATCGCGGGAGAAGTATTTGATTGCGCGGGACAAGCCCCGTCGCGGGTTGTTCCTGTACCCCGACGAGCGAGGTCCCGATCCAGATGTCCGATGTTCTGAAGCTCACCGACCGGGTGGCGCAGGGGCGCAAGCAGCTGGCGACCGAGGCGGGCGGCACCATCCTGATGATGAGCGTCGACAATGGCGTCTATTGCGGGCTCGACGCGATCGGCAGCGACATCTGGCGCCGTCTCGACCAGCCCATGACGATCGACGCGCTGTGCGACGCGCTGGCCGCCGATTACCGCGCCGATCGCGCCCTGATCGCCGCCGATGTCCTCGAATTGCTGTCGTCGCTGCACGCCCGGGGGCTGATCGATGTCGTCTGACGCCGGGGCGATGCCGGCCGACAGGTTCCTGTGCGGCTGGCGCGTGCGCACCCGCATCGCCATGCCCGAGCTCGCGCCCTGGACGGGAGACGATCGCCAGCCCGACCTGCTGATCCATAGCGGGACGATTCCGCCGCGGCTGGCGGAGGCTGAGGACGTCTCGCCCCTGCTGCAGGTCAATGCCGAGCGGCAGGCGCGCCTCTCGATCGAGGGAGTCGCGACCTATTGGCTGCGGAGCGATCATGAGATCGTGATCGATCCCGAGATCGACGTGGACAGCCCCGATGTGCGGACCTTTCTGTTCGGCACGATGCTGGGCCTGTTGTGCCACCGCCGCGGCCTGTTCCCGCTGCACGCGTCGTGCGTGGTGGTCGCGGGCAGGGCGATCGCGATCTCGGGCTTCTCCGGCGCGGGCAAATCGACGCTTGCCGCCGCCCTGGTCCGGCGCGGGCACCGGCTCGTCTCCGACGATGTCTGCGCGATCGATGCCGGCGCGGCGGGCGGGCCGGTCGTGCGCCCCGCCTTTCCGCGCGTGAAATTGTGGCAGGATTCGCTCGAGGCGATGCGCATCGCCGCCGACGGGCTCCACGCCAACCGCTTCGGGCAGAACAAATATTATCTGCGGTTCAGCGATCCAGCCGACTTCCAGGCGACCCCGGTCCCGCTGGAATCGGTCTATCTGCTTCAGACGCTCGCCGCGCCGATCGCGGGCCGCGCGGAGATCATGCGCCTGGCGGTCCCGCAAGCGGCGATGGGGCTGCACGAACAGGTCTATCGCAAGCGGACGGCGCTGCGCTGGGGGCGCGCGGCCGAGCTGTTCGCCGCGGTCGGGCAGATCGTCGGCGCGACCGCCGTCCACCGCCTGACGCGCGGCCCCGATCTGACCGGGCTCGACCCGCTGGTGCGGCGGATCGAGGCGCATGTCGCGGCATGAGCGGGGTCGGCCTGATCGCGTCCTATCCGCGATCGGGCAATACCTGGGTGCGCGCGGTGCTGACGGCGCTGGTGCGCGGGGACGGCGCGCTCGATCTCAACGCCCTTGAAGGCCCGATCGCGGCCGACCGCGCCTTCATCGACGATGCGCTGGAGATCGAGACTTCCGACCTGCTGCCCGACGAGGAACGCCGTCTGCGCCCGATCGCGTACCGGGCCGGGCTTCCCGCGGGCAGGCGCGCCTTTCCGATCAAGACTCACGACGCCTGGCTGCCGGCGGCGGGCGCGGCGGAACCGCCCTTTCCCCGCGAGCGGATCGACCGGGTCGTCCTGATCGTGCGCGATCCGCGCGACGTGGTGGTGTCGTTCGCGCGCTATTTCGGGTTCACGATCGACGAGGCGATCGATGCGATGGCTCATCCGCGCTTTTCGCTCGGCACGAGCAGGACGGGACTGCGGCCGCAGGTCTCGCAGCTCGTGTCGAGCTGGAGCGGGCACGCGGCGAGCTGGCTCGGCTCTGGCCTGCCGCTCACGCTCATCCGCTATGAGGATCTGGTCGCCGCGCCGGTTAAGGGGTTCGCGGCGATTGCCGGAGCGTTCGGTCATGCGGCCGATCCGGCGCGCCTGGCGGTGGCGATCGACGCGGCGCGGCTGGACCGGCTCGCCGCCGCCGAGGCGCGTAATGGGTTTCGCGAATCCTCGCCGCATGCGCCCAACCGCTTCTTCGGCCCGGGCACGCCGGGCGGGTGGTCCGGCACGCTGACCCCCGCCCAGGCGGCGCGGATCGTCCGTGATCACGGCGCGATGATGCGCGAATTGCGGTTTATCCATTGAAAACGGGCGTTAACGCCGCGGACACGGCTGTACAGCATGCGACACGTCCGCTACCGGTGACGAGCATCGGAAGATACAGGGGTAAAGCGTGCAGAAACCTCAAGAAGCAGCAGAGACGAAGCCCGCTGCGGCGGAAGCCCCACTCAGCGACTGGCACAAGCCCGTCGCCACCTTCGTTGAGGCCAGCAGCGCCGAAAACGCCCCGGGTTCCACCCCGGACGCGGGCGTGGATTACTCCTGATCCGGATCAGTCGTTTCCGCCTTCGAATTGGCGCAGGAAACGGCCCGTCGCCACGCCGCGCATGAGCGCCAGCCGGTAGCTGCGCATGACGTGCAGGCTATGCCAGCCAGTCTCGGGCCAGCTGTCCAGCAGGCCGCGCAGGCGCGGCAGATCGAGACTGGCGCTGGCCAGCGGGCTGCGCTCCAGCCGGTCGAGTTCGGCCGCGATCTGAGCCCGTTCCGCATTGAGCGTCAGCGCCCAGTCGGCGCCCTGCAATCCCCGGCGGCGTTCGAGCCGGATCTGATCGGGCAGAATCCCCGCCATCGCGCGCCGGACGAGCGAGCGGCTTTCGCCGTGCAGCAGATATTGCTCGGGCGGGATGGCTAGGCAGAATTCGACGAGCCGGCGATCCGCCATCGGATCGCGCTGGACGAAGCCGAAGCGCCGCCGCTCCGCGCGGAACAGCATGCCCGGATCGACCCGGCCGAGCACGGCCATGCGCGCCGCCCGGCTGGTGGCGTCATGGCCGACATTGCCGGCGACCCTCTCGGCTTCGTCGAGTACGCCCAGATCGTCGGCGAAGCTGGTGCGCAGCGCCGAGAAATCGCGCAGCCGCTCCTCCGGCCGGCCGATCAGCCGCCGGGTTCGCTGGCGCAGCCGCCGGGGCAGCGCGGGCAGGATCACGCGACCGGCGAGCGTGCGCCAGCCATGGCCGGCGCGGTGCAGCGCTGCCATGTGCCGCCCGAGCGCGATCCACCGGCCGCGCCGCGCGAGATCCGTGAGCGATCCGAAGCCGTCATAGCTGATCGACATATTGCCCTTGCCGGCGCTCAGCATCACGGTGACGCCGCGCTGCTTTGCCGCATGGCCGATCGCTTCGACCCAGGCCTGGTTGACCGGCACCAGCGGCGGCATGCCCGCGGTGCCGGAGACGCGATCGAAGGTGTCGAACAGCGGTCCGGTCCGGTTGGGCACCAGGACATGATCGATATTGGGACAGGCCTGGACGAGGCGCGCCGCGAGCGGCCCTTCGTTCCAGAGGTGATCGCGATCGGAGCCGCCGTCGAATCCGGCAACGGGCACCGCGGTGAAGCTGGTCAGCCTGAGTCCCCGTTCGGCCAGCTGGCGCGCTGCGAGCGCGGTGACGCTCGAACTGTCGAGGCCCGCGCTCAACTGGCTGCCCACCGTGTCGACCCCGGCGATCCGGCATCGGATCGCCTCGTCCAGCAGTGCGCGGGCTGCTTCGGCATAATCGGCGTCGCGGGCCAGCCTGACGGGCGGCAGCTCTTCCGGCTTCCACGTCCGCACCTGCCGGACCCCAACCTCGTCGAGGATCGCGACATGGCCGGGCAGCACGCGATCGATCCCGCGATAGGCGGTGCCGGGCTCGTCCTGCGGCAGCAGCGCCAGCCAGCGCGCGACCCAGCGCTGGTCGATCTCCCGCGCCACCTCTGGCAGCGCCAGCAGGCCCTGCGGTTCGGTCGCGAACAGGATGGAACGCCCGTCGCGCCAGAAATGCAGCGGCTCCGCGCCGAACGGATCGCGCGCGAGCAGCAGGCGCCGCGTCGCGCCGTCCCAGATCGCGCAGGCGAAATCGCCGATCAGCTGTGCCGGAAAGTCAGCGCCCCAGCGCCGATAGGCCTGGATCGCGATCGCGGCGGCGGAGCGGCCCTGGAGACCATCCGCCTGATCGAGACGGCCGTGGAAGAGCGCGACGACAGGGCCCTCGACCGCGATCTCGCCATCGTCACACGCGCCGAGGAGGATATCGGTCTCGCGGTGGAGGCGGGCTTTGCCCGGGCCCAGCGCCATTGCCCGGAGCGATCGGGCGATATCGGGCATGTCGCCGACGAAATGGAATGCGCCGGCAATCGTCACGACAAAGCCCCTGGATGAGCGGCCGCGGCTAGCATGGCGGCCCGGGCCGGTCACTAAAGATTGCGCGGCGCGGTCAGGCGGTGGTGACGAAGCCCGCAATCGCCAGCCCCGAGCCCAGCAGCAGCGCCGCCGCGAGCGACCGGCTGAGCAGTTTCTCCAGCTTCCCCGGCGCGGGCATGAACCAGGCCGCGACGAGCAGCGCGGCGGTGGCGAGCCAATAGGTCGCGACGAGCGGCACGCCGTTGCCGGCGAGCTTGCGCAGGATGAAGGTCGCGGCGAGGATCAGCGGCGAGCCCCAGACCACGGCATCCCACATCGCGCGCAGGCGCGGTTCGTCGATGCCGCGGCGGCGGCGCTTGCCGAGCCAGATATAGCTGCCGGTCGCGCAGATTCCGGTCAGCGCCAGGCCGAGGATGAAATAGACGATCTTGACCGGCAGGCCGCCGAAATTGCCGAAATGGAGATTATAGGTCGAGGCCGAGGCCTGCTGGCCGAGCGCGCCGTCGGACAGGCCCGCGGTGCCGAGGAAGCGGCCGCGCCCGTCGAAATTATAATATTCGCCGAAGACCAGCCGGCGCTCGGGCGTGCCGAGGATCTGGATGTGCTGACCGGCGGTCAGCGGATCGTGCAGGGTGGCATAGGTGAGGCGCAGGCCGGGGTGGTGGACCTTCATGTAACCGAGCGCGGTCGCAACATCGGGCACGGGCGCGGCCTTCTTGTCGGGCTTGCCTTCGGCGCCGAAGATCGGGGCGTAGACGGCGAGGAGATCACCGCGATAGCTGAGCTGCGCCACGCCATAAGCAGTGACGCTGGCCAGGCCGATCAGCGCGCCGGTGAGCGCGATCGCGACGGTGAAGGGCAGGGTCCAGACGCTCAGCCGGTTGTGCCAGTCGGCGAGGCCGAGGCCGTTCGCATCACGGGCGCGCAGGCGGAAGGCATCGCGGAAGATGCGCGGATGGGCGATGACGCCGGACAGCGCCAGCGCGAGCATCATCACGCCGAGGATGCCGACGATGGTGATGCCGACCACGCCGGGGATGTTCAGGATATAATGGAGCTCGACGAGGAAATCGGACCAGGCAATCTCCTCCTTGCCCGCGATCGTGCCGCTGGCGTCGAGATGCGCCGCTTGGGTGTCGGTGGTGATGGTGGCGCGGGGCAGGGATTCGACCGGCAGGTGGACATAGAGATGCGTGGTGCGCGGCTTGCCCGCTTCGCTGGCCAGCACCGCCGCGACGCCGCGCTGGACGGCCTGGGGATCGATCGCGGCCATTTCCGGCGCGTTGGGCTGCTCGATGCGCTGCCATTCCTCGTAGAAGACCGCGAGCGTGCCGGTGAGGCTGACGATATAGAGCAGCATGCCGGCGAGCAGGCCGATCGCGGCATGGGCGGAGAGGGCGCGCTTGACCGTGGAGCTTTCGGGCGCGACCGTCATGCCGCCACTCCGGCGACGACCGCCAGCACGCCGGGCACGGCGCACAGCGCAAGCAGGCGCCATTGCCGCGCGCGGCGCTCCTCCATCAGCAGGGCGAAGGCGAGAAGGGTCCAGGCGAGCGGCATGACGAAGAAACTCGCGACATTGGCATTGGCGTCGCCCGCGCCGGACCAGGCGACCAGGCCACGCGCCGCGACGGCGAGGCCGACCGAGACGATCATCGCGACGAGGACGACGATCGCGAAGGTGCCGATCCGGCGCCCGATCCGCCAGGGCTCGCCGCCTTCGGGCAGCGCGCCGGCGCGGCGGTTGGAGGCCTTGGCGGTGGTGGCCGGCGCAGTGGCGGCTGCGTAGGCGAGGAACAGCAAAGCCGCCGCCATGCCGAACAGCGAGGCGATGGCCGCGCCCCAGGCGCCGGCGCTGAGCCAGCCCAGCACCGCGCCGAGCGCGAACAGGCCCCAGCCCAGGCTGTTCCAGGCCCGCGAGCGCCGGGGCAGCGACCAGGCGAAGCGCAGCGCGGCGCTGCCGCCCGCCGCGCTGGCGCTCGCCGCGATGAGAAGCGCGTCCGCCATCAGAAGCGGTAGGTCGCGCCGAGGGTGAAGCTGCGCGGCGCGCCGTAGCGATACTGGCTGTAGAAGCCGATCTGGCTGTAATAGGTCTTGTCGAGCAGATTCTCGATATTGGCCTGGAGCTGCAGCTTCTCGGTGAGCGCGTAGCGCGCCATCAGGCTGACCAGCGCATAGCCGTCCTGCTGGAAGCGGAAGGCGGCGTTGGTGACCGGGTTGGCGCCGGTCGAATAGGCCTTGCTGCGATAATTGACGCCGCCGCCGACCGTCAGGCCGCTCAGCGCGCCGGGCAGGGTGTAGGTGGTGAACAGCTTGACCAGCGTGCGCGGCTGATCGGTGTTGATCGGCCCGCCATTCTCGTCCTCGATCTTGAAATGGCTGAGGCCGAAATTGACATTCCAGCCAGGCAGGGGCTTGCCGGTGACTTCGAGCTCGAAGCCCTGGCTGACCGTATTGTCGGCCTCGCGGTAATAATTCTGCGGCAGGCCGCCGGGCGGCGTGGCGATCCCGAGAAGGACCGCCAGATTATCCTGCTCGATACGGAACAGCGCGAGCGAGGTCTGCAGCGCTTCGTTGAAGAAGGCGCTCTTCAGGCCGATTTCATAGGCCTTGCCGTCGAGCGGGGCGAGCTGCCGGAAATTGACGTCCAGCGCGTTCTGCGGCTGGAAGATCTTGGTGTAGCTCGCATAGAGCCGGTGGTTCGAAGTCACGTCATAGAGCGCGCCGACATAGGGGATGAACACATTGTCGTCACCGTAATTGCTGGTGATGCCGAAGGAGAAGCCGGTCTGTTTCCAGCTCGACAGGCGGCCGCCGCCGATCAGCTTGAGCCGGTCGCTGACGTTGAGGCGGAGTGCACCGTAGTAGCCGGTCTGCTCGACACGTTCCTTGACGTCCAGCGAGCCGGTGGTCGAGAAACCGGGATAGGGATAGGCGCTGCCGCCGAGCGTGGCGAAATCCGTGCCGGGCAGGAAGGCGAGTGCGGCATAGGTCGTGTCGTCGCGATTCTGCACGCTGTGTAGCGCGCCCAGCACCAGCTCATGATCGCGGCCGAACAGGCTGATCCGGCCCTTCACCTGCGCGTCGAAGCTGTTCTGGATGCTCTTGCCCTTGTCCTTGTAGGGATAGCCGAACTGGATATCCCCGGTCGCCTTGTCGACCAGGCCGGAAAGGTAGAGCAGCTCGGTGGACTGCGAATTCTTGATCCGGTTGTAATTGGCGGTCACGCTCCAGCCGCCGCCGAAATCATGGCTCAGGGTGGCGAAGATGTTCTGGTTGACGGTGTCCCAGAAGGTCCAGGGCGCCGCGGGCGTATGCGAGCGCGGCCATACCGCGAAGCTGCCGTCGGTGTAGAAGCTGGGCAGGGCGCCCCAGGTCGGCGCATCCGGCCGACCTTCCTGGTGGCTGATGCCGGCGCGTAGCAGGGTGTTGTCGGTGATGTCGGCATCGACCACGCCGTAGAGGACGAACTTCTGGTTCTTGTAGAGATCGATATAGCTTTCGCCCTCTTCGTAGCGACCGACCGCGCGGACGCGGATGCGGCCGTCCGAGGTGAGCGCGCCTCCGACATCGCCCGAGACGCGCCAGGTGTTCCAGCTGCCATAGCTGGCATTGGCGTAGCCGGTCCAATCGGTGCCATCAGCGTGCTTGCGGACCAGGTTGACCGAGGCGGATGGATCGCCCGCGCCGCTGAGCAGGCCGGTCGCGCCGCGGACGATCTCGACGCGGTCGTAGATCGACACATCGGCCATGGTCTCGCCCGCGCCGCCGGCGAGCGTCCAGGCGGTCGGCACGCCATCGACCTGATAGTTCCGGATCTCGAAGCCGCGCGCGTAGAAGCTGTTGCGGACATCGTCGACTTCATTGACCGTCACGCCCACGCCGTTCTGGATCACGTCGGCGACGGTGGTCAGATTCTGGTCGAGGATGCGCTGCGCTGTGATGATGCTGACCGATTGCGGCGTCTCGCGCACCGTCAGGCCGAGGCCGGTCGCCGTGTCGATCTTGTTGGGCAAGGTATAGGTGCCGTTGACGACGATATCGTCGCCTGGGTCGGCCCTGTCATCCGTGGTCTGCGCGGCTGCGGGGATGGCCAGTGCGAAGAGCGAGCCGCCGAGCAGCAGTGATGCGGTGCGTGTCAAAACCATGTCCCCAATATGTGCGCGCGAACCCGGCGCGCCGCCGCGGTTCGTTCGATCCTCGAATCACGCGGTTGCTAGTGCAACTGAGAAGCGATCGCAATAACAATCGTGCCGGTGCGGGAGGTGGCGGCGATCGCGATAATAAGGGGACCGTCGCCGCGCGCCGGACAAAGCGTCACATATCTCGCATAAGGCTCGCCGGACATTCGGGGAGACGGTGATGGCGATATGGCGGACCTTCATGACGGCCCTGGCCCTTTGCACCGGCGTCTTCATGGCCAGCCCGGCGATGGCCCGCGCTGCCACGGCGCCGACGATCGTCACGACAAAGGCCGGCCGCGTCGAGGGTGTGGCGGTCGAGAACGGCATCCTCGCCTTCAAGGGCATTCCCTTCGCCCAGCCGCCGCTGGGCGCGCTGCGCTGGCGCGCGCCGCTGCCGGCGCTGCCGTGGCGGGGTGTGCGAAAGGCGGCCGCGCCCGGCCCCGCCTGTCCGCAGCACAATCCGGAAACGGGTGGCTATGGCCCCGATCCGGTGCAGAGCGAGGATTGCCTGACCCTCAATATCTGGAAGCCGCGCGCCGCCGCCGGTCCCCTTCCGGTGATGGTGTGGATCTATGGCGGGTCCTTCGTGCGCGGCGATGGCGCCAATGCCATGGTCGACGGCGCGAGGCTGGCCGGCAACGGCGTGATCGTGGTGACGTTCAACTACCGGCTGGGGCGGCTGGGATGGTTCGCCCATCCGGCACTGACCCGCGAGGCGGCTGTCACCGGCAATTTCGGGATGATGGACCAGATTGCCGCGCTGACCTGGGTGCGCGACAATATCGCGGCCTTTGGGGGCGATCCCGCCAATGTCACCATTTTCGGTGAATCCGCCGGCGCCATGTCGGTGAATCTGCTGATGGTCTCGCCGTCGGCGCGGGGCCTGTTCGCCAAGGCGATCACGCAGTCCGGACTGGGACGAATCGACACCAAATCGCTCGCTGCCGCCGAAACGCAGGGCGACGCCTTTTCCAGGGCAACGGGCGCGGCGGACATGGCCGCGCTCCGCGCGCTGCCGCTCGAGACGATCTTGGCGGGACAATCCGCGCCGACCGCGAGCGACGCCAGGCCGGGGCCGATCGTCGACGGCGTGCTGGTTCCGGGGAATGTCGACCGCGCCTTTGCCGAGGGCAGGCAGGCCCCGGTTCCCTGGCTGATCGGCTCCAATGATTATGAGGCCGATCTCTTCCCGGCGCTGCTCGAGCATCCGGACGTCACGGTCTTTCCGCTGATCCCCGAACCGGCGCGCCCGTTGGCGATGAGTCTGTTCGATCCGGGCAGGACCGGGGACGAAAAGGTCGTCGCCGCCAATCTGATGACCGATTATGTCTTCACCGAGCCGGCCCGCTTTCTCGCCGCCGCGCAGGCGCGGCTGGGCCAGCCGGTCTATCGCTATTTCTTCACCTATGTGCCGCACGATTATCGCAGCGCCACGCCGGGCGCGGGGCACGGCGCGGAGATCCAGTTCGTGTTCGGCAATCTGGGGACCTTCCCCTGGTCCAGCAGCACCTATGTGCCGTTCGACCGGCGCATCGCCGCGGACATGGGCCGGTACTGGACCAATTTCGCTAGGACCGGGAATCCCGGTGGGCAGGGCCTCGCGGCCTGGCCGATGGACCGGGGCGACCAGGTGCTGGTGGTCGACGCAGCGGGCGAGCATGCCGAAACAGGGCTGCGCAAGCCGCGCCTCGACCTGCTGGCGGCGGGCGCGAGCGTGAAATAGCGGCGTTCGGCGGAAAGCTCTCCCGCGAAAATCCGCCGACCGTCACATATCCATTACGGAGTCGTTCTATTGCGCCAGGAGCGGGCATGCCGCCGGCGATGATGGGTGATGTGAATGACCGCAGGATCATGACGACGACCATCGAGTCCGTGACGCTGAACAAGGTCGGCGCACGCGTGATCCCCTTCCTTGCCCTACTCTATTTCGCCGCGTTCATCGATCGTTCGAACGTCAGTTTCGCGGCCGAGGGCATGAACCGCGATCTGGGCTTCTCGGCCTATGTCTATGGGCTGGGCGCCGGCATCTTCTTCATCGGCTATGTCCTGTTCGAGGTGCCCAGCAACCTGATCCTGCACCGGGTCGGGGCGCGACGCTGGATCGCCCGGATCGCGATCACCTGGGCGCTCGTCGCCGTCGCCATGGTCTTCGTGAAAAGCGCGACGAGCTTCTACATCGTCCGATTCCTGCTGGGCGTGGCGGAAGCGGGATTTTTCCCCGGCGTCATCTATTACCTCACGCAGTGGGTGCCAGCGTCGCAACGGGCGCGGCTGATCGGCCTGTTCATGACCGCTATTCCGATCTCGACCGCGCTGGGCGGGCCGATTTCCGGCGCCATCCTCAGCCTGGACGGCGCCTTTGGGCTGGCCGGATGGCAGTGGCTGTTCCTGCTGGAGACGATTCCGTCGCTGCTGCTGGGCGTCGCGACGCTTTTCTATCTGACGGACGCGCCGGCGCAGGCAACCTGGCTCAACGCCGAGGAGAAGGAATGGCTCGTCCGCACCCTCGCGGCCGAGGCATCCGAGCGTGAGGCGCGCTACGGCTCCGGCTTCCTGCGCATGCTGACCGACCCGCGCACGCTCCTTTTGTGCCTCGCCTATTTCGGGGTCGAGATCGGGCTGTACGGCGTCATCCTCTGGCTCCCCCAGATCTTTCGGTCGACCGGCATTCCCGTGTCGATGGTGGGTTATGCCGTGGCCATTCCCTATGGGCTCGCCGCGATCGGCATGGTGCTGTGGTGCCGTCATTCCGACCGGACCAACGAGCGGGTACTGCATATCGCGGCGGCGTCGGTCGTCGGTTTCCTCGGCCTCGCGGCAAGTGCCTTCCTTCCCGACGCGCCGCTCCTGTCGGTGGCGGCCATCACCGTCGGCGCCGTCGGCACGCTCGCGATCCTGCCGATTTTCTGGACCTTGCCAGCGGCGCGGCTGAGCGGCCCGGCGGCGGCGGGCGGTATCGCCCTGATCAACGCCGTCGGCAATATCGGCGGCTTTGCCGGCCCCTTCGTAATCGGCTGGATCAGGGACTCGACCGGGGACTTCACCTATGGCCTGCTGGTGGTCGCGGGCGGCGTGCTGCTGACCGGGATCGTCATATGGCTGATGGGCCATGATTCAGCGGCGGAACGGGCGGGCGCCGAGCCCGCCGCCGCCGCGGCATAGACAGGAGGCGAGATGAACTTCGACCCGGGCGAGATCGCCTATGTTCCGACCACGGGCGTCCGAAAGGTCCATGAGACGCCGCTGCTGATGGCCACCGACGAAAGCCTGAAGGGTTATGGTTGCCTGGTCGACGAGCCCGCAAGCTTTCCCATCGAGATCGTGCGCTGGCCGGCCCAGGGCTGGCGGCCGGTGGACGCGAATTCGGGCGACCAGGGCGGCGTCACCGAGGGACTGTTCGAATTCTGGTGGAAGGGCGAAACGCTCTACGCCCGCAACAATGCGGTGGGCGACAGCTATCTTTTCGGCTGGAGCAACTGGCCCGAAGAGGCGACGTCGGAGGGCACGGGCGGCGCGCGCGACCGGGCGCTCATCTGGCGCGCCAATTATCATCCCGATGGCGGGCAGCTTTTCTATCCCCTGAACGGACAGAGCTTCGTGGTGCCGCTTGCCCTGCCCGGCGACGATGTCACGCCGGACAAGTTCACCACCTTCCGCTCGGACGGGCGGGGCCTCTATATCCATCCGGGCGTCTGGCACGGCGCCTTCGTGCCGATCGACGATCATGGCGAATTCCTGGACCGCCAGGGCCGGGTCCATGCCCGTGTCTCGGTCGATTTCGTGAAGGAATTCGGTTGCTATCTGTCCGCTCCGCTGACGAGCCCGCGCTGACGGGCGGCCGCCGGAGGGGCGGTCAGGCCGAGCCGGGGATGTTCGCGGTGGCCGCACGAGGTGTGATGGTCGCATATGGATCGGCGAAGGTCATGGCGATCGAGCCCGAGGGTGTCGATCAATAGGCTCGCTGACCRTTTATCGGCCTTCGCTCGCCCCTGTGAACGACAGGCAAGCGACCATTTGATTGCGCCGCGATAAGTCTGACAAGTTGGCAGCAGCGTCGCTGGATCGGCCGTATTTCGGCTGCGCGGCCTCTTGCAGCGTTGCCGATGTCTTGCAATAAGTCCGAGTAATAAGAGCAACGCGGGCCTCAAGACCGCGACATTCCTGGGAGGATCGTTTGAAAAGAGCTGCAGCCATATTGTTTGCCGCGATTGCCGCCGTCGGATCGGCGTCGGCGCAAACCGCCGCGCCGGCGATCGTCGAGGATTTCAAGCCGTCTTCCGTAAACCAGCCGGGGCAACAATATCCGCAGGTCAATTCGCAGGGTTATGTCCGCTTTCGCGTCACGGCGCCCGATGCACAGGCCGTCAAGGTGAGCCTAGGGCTGGGCGGCCGCGGCGGCACCGTGCTGACCAAGGGCGCCGACGGCACCTGGACCGGCACCACCGAGGGGCCGCTCGACGAGGGATTCCATTATTATCATCTGACTGTCGACGGCGGTACGTTCAACGACCCGGGGACGCTGAACTTCTACGGCTCGACGCGGTGGGAGAGCGGCGTGGAGGTTCCGGCGCACGACGCGGATTTCTATGCGCTGAAGGACGTGCCGCACGGCCGGGTGGAGCAGGTGCTGTTTCCGTCCGCCAGTACCGGCACGCAACGCCGCGCCTTTGTCTACACCCCGCCGGGATATGACCAGAACCAGCGCGCGCGCTATCCGGTCTTGTATCTGCAGCATGGCTGGGGTGAGGACGAGACCGCCTGGTCCAACCAGGGCCATGCCAATCTGATCATGGATAATCTGATCGCCGCCGGCAAGGCGAAGCCGTTCATCATCGTGATGACCTATGGCATGACCAACAACGTGCGCCCGGGCAGCCCCGGCGGTCTCGCCAGTTTCGACATCAAGCCGTTCCAGACGGTACTGGTCAAGGAACTGATCCCCTATGTCGATACGCACTTCCGCACGCTGGCCGATCAGCGCCAGCGCGCGATGGCGGGCCTGTCGATGGGCGGTTTCGAAACCAAGCTGATCGCGCCGAAGAATCTCGATACATTCGCCTATATCGGCCTGCTGAGCGGTGGGACGGTCTCGGTCGACGACGTCAACAGCACCCCGGGGTACAAGGACAAGATCAAGCTGACCTTCGTCAGCTTCGGCAGTCGCGAACTCGAAGGCCGGGGTATGGCCGGGCCTCCGGGTGTGCCCCGCGCCGACCCGCGGGCGAACGCAGAGGCGCTGAAGGCCGCCGGGATCAACAGCGTCTTCTATGTGTCGCCCAATACGGGACACGAATTCCTGTCCTGGCGGCGCAGCCTGTACGAAATGGCCCCGCTGCTGTTCCGGAACTGAAAGAGCGGGCCGGCCGTGAGCCCATAGGCGCGGCACCTGCCGCGGCCTGGTTGGGTGGTTTCGGCCGGCCCTGATGATCCCTGCGCGCGGTTCAATGCGCCGGACGCGAACGAGATGGAGAGAGCGATGAAGAAACTGCTGACCGCGGGGCTGATGGCCGCGCTCTCCGGATCGTCGCTGTCCGCCGCTCCGCCCGATCCGCTGGCACCGACCGGGCGCTGGTCGGGCTATACCGCCGGGCGGGCCGCGCTGCCGCCGATGGGGTGGAGCACGTGGAACGCCTTCGCCACCGCCATCGACGAGGACAAGATCATCGGGTCGGCGCAGCAGATCGTCGATAGCGGTCTGGCGGCCAAGGGCTATCGCTACATCAATATCGACGATGGCTGGGCGCTGAAGCGTCGGATGCCGGATGGCCATATGATCATCCGCACCGACAAGTTTCCATCAGCGCAGGTGGGCGGCGACACCCCCAGTTTCAGGCCGTTCACCGATCGGCTCCATGCGATGGGCCTGAAGGCGGGCATCTATTCCGATCTGGGTCGGAACACCTGTTCCGAAGCCTGGTCGCCGACCGACGACGATCTGCCCAAGGGCAATGTCCTGGAACGCGAGGTCGGTCTTTACGGGCGCATCGATCAGGATATCGCGCTCTATTTCGCCAAATGGGGCTTCGACTTCATCAAGGTCGATGGCTGCGGCCTGCGCGATTATGCGCCCGACAATGACCGGGTGCGCTCCGGCAAGTTCCGCGCGCTGGGGCCGATCCTGGATTCCGGCGCGGTGACGCGCACCGACATTCCCGCGATTCAGGCACTGTTCCGGCAGATCAACGCGGCGCTGTCACGCGAGAATCCGGACGGCGACTATCTGTTGTCGCTGTGCATCTGGGGCGCCGCGAACGTGCGCGCCTAGGGCAAGGATTATGGCGGGATTTCGCGCACCAGCGACGACATCTCGCCGGCCTGGGGAAGGCTGCTGGTCAATTACGACACGGCGGTGACGCGGTCGCTCTATGCCCATCCCGGATCCTGGAACGATCCCGACATGCTGCACATCGGCGCGGGCGACTTCGACGCGGATCACCTGACCGAGGCGCGATCGCATTTCGCGCTCTGGGCGATGCTCAACGCCCCGCTGATGATCGGCACCGACCTGCGCAAGACGCCCAAGGCGCTGCTCGACATCTTCGGCAATGCCGACATCATCGCGCTCGATCAGGACCCCGCCGGCAACCAGGCGACGCTGGCCTATGATTCCAGCGACCTGCAGATCCTGGTGAAGACGCTGGCGTCGGGCGACAAGGCGCTCGCGATCTTCAACCGAGGCTCGGGCGACTATGACGTCGATCTGAGCGCGGCGCATCTCAGGTTCAGCGACGCAGCGCCGGTCGAACTGACCGATTTGTGGAGCAAGCGGCGGACCAGCTTCACCGGCAAGACCAGGCTGCGCGTCAAGCCGCGCGAGACGCTGATCTTCCGCGCCAAGGGCCTTCGTACACTGCAGGGGGGCTATTATCTGTCGGAACAGCCGGGCAGCGTGAACCCGGCGATCGACGGCGTCGTCCGCCCGACCGTCGACCCCACGATCTTCCGCACGGCGGCGGGATGGGCGGGCACCAACGGCGCCGGCGACAGGCCCACCTATGCCGGCTGGGGCGGCGCGCGCGCCGACAGCGCGCCTTATGGGCAGGTGCTCCACGTCGCGGGAAAGCCGTTCGACGCAGGCATCGGGGTTCTCGCAAACTCACGGCTGGAGGTGCGGAATAGCCGCGCGCGGCGCTTCACCGCGATGGTCGGCGTGGACGATAGCGCGACGGACAAGACCCACCTCGTCACCTTCGCCGTCTATGGCGACGGCAAGCTGCTCGCCACCAGCCAGCCGCTGAAATGGGGCACGGCGGCGCGGCCGCTCTCGGTGCCGGTTGTCGGCGTGAAGCTGATCGAACTGGTCGCGCGCAGCAGCGGCGCGGACAACCATCGGCTGCCCGTCACCTGGGGAGAAGCAGCGCTGATGGAGCGCTGACACGACGGGCGTGCCGGCGTGGGGGGAGGGTACCTGTCGTCGCGGTGCACCCGGATAGAATATCTGCGTAGCAAAATCGCGCGCCGTCGAGGAGAGAGCGCCCGTCCTGCCGCATTCGGAGCGTCGATGAGTATCAGTTTTTTCAGGCCGTTGCTGGCGGGCGCCCGTCTTGGCGACAGGGTCGTCGCCAGTGTCGGCGCAACCATCTGCATCGCCCTGACGATCGTCGTCTGTGCGCAGTTTCCGATGGCGCCCCACAATCTGCCGATCATCCTGGCGCCGCTCGGCGCCTCCGCGGTGCTGGTGTTCGCGGTGCCGTCCAGCCCGCTGGCCCAGCCCTGGCCGGTGGCGGGCGGCAATACGCTTTCCGCGCTGGTCGGGGTGGCCGCGTTCCACGCCATCCCGGAGCCGACGATCGCCGCCGGCGTCGCGGTCGGCGCGGCGATCCTGGCCATGTCGCTGTGCCGCTGCCTCCACCCGCCGGGCGGCGCCGTGGCGCTGACCGCGGTCATCGGCACGCAGGACATTCATGCGTCGGGGCTGGCGTTCGCCTTCGCGCCCGTGGCGCTCAATTCGATCGCGCTGGTTTCGCTCGGGATGTTCTTCCACCGCGTGTCCGGCCACAGCTATCCGCATGTCGCCCTCCCGATCGGGCCGCCGCTCCAGGCGTCTGGTCTCCATCTCGAGGATATCGACCGGGCACTGGCCGACCTGCCCGACAGCTTCGACATCAGCCGCGAGGATCTCGACGTGCTTCTGTCCCGCGCCGAAGTCCACGCGATCGAGCGCCGCACGGCGCAGGCCGCGCGGAGTCCGCGCTAAGCCTCCGACCCTTATTCCTCAAGGCTATGATATTTCCGCAGGACCGGCGGCGGCGCGGCCAGCCGGGCGAGCTGGGGCGCGAGATCCTTGGGCGGGATCACCACCTCGACCAGCGCGGGCACGTCCGTCAGCCCGCCGATTTCGGCCAGCGCGGTGGCGAGCTGGTCGGTGGTCTTCACGCGGTAGCCTTTGGCACCGAACGCCTTGGCCAGCGCGAGATAGTCCCAGTCGGGCAGCACGTCGAAGGGCGCGAACTCGCCTTCCGGCGTGAAGGCCTTGATGTCGACGAATGCCTGTTCGATCGCATAGCCCTGGTTGCTCATCACGAACACCACGGCGGGGACCTTGGCCCGGGCGAGGCTCGATATCTCCTGGCAGATCATCATGAAGCCGCCGTCGCCGGCGATCACCCAGGGGCGCTTGCCCGAGGCCAGCGCCACGCCGAGCGCGCAGCCGGTTTCGTGGCCGAGCGAGCCCCAGGCGGCCTGCGCGACGAAGCTGTCGCGCGGCAGGCCCATGAGGTTGCCCCAGACATAGAGCGAGGTGCTCTCGCCCAGGATGAGCACGCTCTCGTCGATCAGCTTCTCGTGTTTCAGCCAGCGGGAGAACTGGCGGTAGAAGACATTGTAGGTGAGACCGTGGCCCGCGCCCTTCTCCGCGGCTTCGTCCGTGTCTTCGGGGACGTCGGGCGCCTCGAAGCTGCGCGGGAAGGCGTCGTCTTCCTCGAAACGGGCGACCAAAGCCGCCAGGAAATCGGCCAGCGTGATCTGCGCGAAATAATCGATGCCGACGCGGGTATCCTCGTCGTTGCACGACACCATGTCGGCATAGCGCGCGGCCATGATGTCGAGATAATCGTCGGTGATGATCGCCCCCAGCGCAATCGGGCAATCGCAGGCGCCCATGATCGTGCGCGTCAGCGCGGGCGAGGCCGGGCCGGCATAGGTGCCGATGAACTGGGCTTGCGCCTCGTCCAGCACGGTCTTGCCGAGGCTGGTGGTAGTGAAGGGCAGGCCGCTGACATCGACCAGTTTCTGCGCGAGCTCCTGCAGGCCGAAGCGCTGGATCTCGACGCCGAACCACAGCACCGGCTGCTCGGCGCTGAGAATGCGGCCCCAGGTCGCGGCGATCGCCTTTGCAAGATAGGTCGCGTTGCTGGTCTGCGGCACCGGGCAGAGCGTGCCAACGGGCTCGGCGCAGGGCTGAGTCCAGACATTCTGCAGCACTTCGAGATAGATCGGGCGGCGGAAGGTGAGCATCGCGGTGATCGCGCGGTCGATCTGGCCCGGGGCGAAATCGGGATCGACGATGATCTCCGACGCGACGGTGACATGGGCGTAGAGCTTCGCGTTGACGTCGAGGTCGCCGGTCGAATGGTGGAACAGGATCTGCTGCTGGCGTTCGAGCAGGCGGTTGTTGTTGGACGGGCCGGCCGAGATGATCGCGACCGGCACGCGCTCGACCCAGGAGCCGGCGGCGCAGTTGAGCGCGCTCATCGTGCCGACGCCGTACTGCACGCAGGCAGCACCGATGCCCTTGAAGCGGGCATAGCCGTCCGCGGCATAGCCCGAGCCGAGTTCGTTAATGTTGGGCACGCGCTCGATCGCGGGATCGTCGTCGAGCGCGTCGAGGAAGGGCGAGGCATAATCGCCGGGGACGGCGAAGGCATGGCTGAGACCGGCCTGTTTCAGGCGCTCGAGGATATAGTCGGCGACGTTCATTTCAGCCCTCCTCGACGGCGCACAGGCAATTGGGGGTGATCGACGAGAGCATCGTCCCGCAATCGAAGCAGGGCAGGCAGGCGTCCAGATCGGTGCCGCAGCCGACACAGGGATCGCCGGGCGGGCAGGGGTTGGGCATCAGCGCGTAGCTCGGGTCGAGCCAGGTCGGCGGCGTCATGCCGAAGAAATCCTGCAGGGTGGATTCAGCGATGTCGAGCGCGCCTTCTACCCAGCCCTGGCCGAGCGAATAGGCCTCACCCACAATGTGGATGTCGTATTTGGCGACGGGCTTGCGCATCTGGCACATGATCTGGTCGAGGCGGAAATTTGCCTTCCATTCGTGCCAGCCGCCACCATAGGGATCCTCGTTCCAGGTGTGATAGACCGCGGCATAGGGATCGGGAATCTGCGGCAGGGCATGGACCTGCGCAACCTGGCGGTTGGCGACATCGACCATTTCGGCAGTAGCGCGGAAACCGGTCTTGGGCGCGATCGGGAGCACGTTCTCGACGCCGCCTTCAAGGCAGGCGGGGCGATAGCCTTCATAGGCCTTGCCGCGCTCCAGTCCCTTCCAGAAGGGCACCGTGCCGAGATCATTGTAGCTGGCCATGAGCAGCGAGTTGAGGAAGGGCTCACCGCTCGGCTGTTCGCCCTCGGTGCCGAAATAATAGACCTGGCGGACGGGGAGGTCGGTGACGGAGCGGCCGGCGACCAGGCCTTGCGAGCGCCACCAGGGGGTCTCGTACGCGAGCAGCAGCTTGAACGCGCTCTGGATGAGGACCGAGGGGATGTTCTTCTTGAGCCAGGGATCGTTGAAGAAATCGCTCTTGATCAGTTCCAGGCTGCGGCGCGGCATGGCGAGGATCAGCTTCTTGCAGCGGACCTTGATCGTCTTGTCGGTGTCGACATCGCGGGTCTGCTTCTCGTCGTCGGTATGCGTCTGGCGGAAGATCAGCGTGTAAGGCCAGTCGCCGGTGCCGAGGATGATCTCCTCCAGCCGGTGATTCATGAAGACGCGCTTGCCCTTGGGCGTCTTGCCGGGGAATGTGTCGTTGAACTCCCTGGCGAGCTGGATCGGGAGCTGGTCATATCCTTCCGCGAGCGTGAGGAACTGAGTCTCGTCGCTGTACTCGGTGGCGGGAAGCTGGGTGACGGCGCAGGCATTGGCGACGTTCGCCTCGTATCCGCCGGCGTCGCGCATGAACTGATAGCCCTCGTTGGAGAGCACGCGGAACATCAGGTCCCAGAAGCCGTATTTCCACATCGGCTTGCCGAACACCTTGACCTGCATCTGCTGGCACAGGCTGAGATTGGCGAAGCCGGGATAGAGGTTGTTCATCACCTGCACCTGCAGGTTGGTCGGGCCGAGGCCGCGTTCCGACCAGGCGAGGTTGTAGGGGACCTTGTCCGGATCATCGAGCTCGTGCAGCCGCAGGTGCTTGCCGCGCAGATAGAAGAGGTTGCAGTTGGAGCCCACGGGTGCGGGCGCCCCCATCGGGAAATCCTTGGTCTGCAGATTCAGGTGCTTGACCAAATCGGCGACCATGATGTGCTGGGTCGGGATATAGCGCATGCCGCCAAGCTCGGCCTTGACGTTGGGCAGGCCGGGTAGGGTGGTGGTGTAGAGCCGGCCGCCGATGCGGTCCGAATATTCGAACAGGCCGATCGCCTGCTTGTCGCCGCGATCCTGCTGGAGCCGCCACGCGCTGTACGCGCCGGACACGCCGCCGCCGACTATCGCCACATCGAGATCCATGCTGCCCTCCCCATTTCAGACACAGCGCGGCACGCACCATCGACGGAGGTCGAGCCGCTGATTTTTTCCAAAAAATGGTCTGTGCCGAACGAGGGGACGCTAGCGCTGGGGGTCCGGGGTGTAAATCTGGCCGGGGCGGGAAACGAAACCGAAACTGGGGCTAGTTGGCGCTGGGCGCGGCCGGAGAGCGGGGGGCGTTCCCGCGGGATCGGGGTTCGTGCTCTGGCTTTTTCGCGACGCGCCGATATCTCCACCGAAGGACTGGTACCGCTACCATTTTTTGGTTAGACCGCTCCAAAAGGCGGAGAGGGATATCATGAAATTCAAGCTATTGGCCGCAGCCGCGACGATGTCGTTCCTCGTATCGGGCGCCGCAATTGCGCAGGACGTGCCGGCGACCCGCGCCGCGGGCGGCAATGTCGAGCAGCGCGCAGCGGCGATCGTCGCGAAGATGACCCTGGAGGAGAAGGCGGCGCAGCTGGGCAATGTCGCACCCGCCATCCCGCGGCTCGGCGTACCCGCGTATAACTGGTGGAACGAAGGGCTGCATGGCGTCGCGCGCGCCGGGATCGCGACCGTTTTCCCCCAGGCGATCGGCATGGCCGCGAGCTGGGACACCAACCTGATGGGCAATGTCGCCGACACGATCGGCACCGAATTCCGCGCCAAATATGTCGAACGCGTCCATCCCGACGGCAGCACCGATTTCTATCGCGGGCTGACCGTGTGGTCGCCCAACATCAACATCTTCCGCGATCCGCGCTGGGGCCGGGGGCAGGAGACGTATGGCGAGGATCCGTTCCTGACCGGGCGGATCGGCACTGCCTTCATCAAGGGCCTGCAGGGCACCGATCCCGATTATTACAAGACGATCGCCACCTCGAAGCATTTCGCGGTGCATAGCGGTCCGGAATCGAACCGGCACCGCGAGGACGTTCACCCGAGCGCGCACGACCTGGAGGACACCTATCTCCCCGCGTTCCGCACGACGGTGACCCAGGGCAAGGTCCAGTCGATCATGTGCGTCTACAACGCGATCGACGGCGTGCCGGGCTGTGCCAATGATTTCCTGATGAACCAGCGTCTGCGCAAGGACTGGGGCTTCAACGGTTATGTCGTGTCGGATTGCGGCGCGGCGGCGAACATCTATCGCCCGGACAGCCTGCATTACCGCAAGACGCCGGCCGAGGGTGTCGCGGTCGGGTTCCAGGCGGGCATGGACGTGATCTGCGGCGATTATCGCAACCATATGACGACGGACGCGGATTCGATCGTCGAGGCCGTGAACAAGGGACTGTTGCCGATCGCGACGGTCGACCGGTCGCTGGTGCGGCTGTTCTCGGCGCGCATCCGGCTCGGGCTGGTCGACACGCCTGTCCGGCCCTTCGCCACCATCACCGCGGCGGATAACGACACCGACGCCCACCGCGCGCTCTCCCGCAATATGGCCGAGGCGTCTCTGGTGCTGCTGAAGAACCAGGGCAATCTGCTGCCGCTGGCGGGCGCGCCGAAGACCATCGCGGTGATCGGGCCGAATGCGGATTCGATCGATACGCTGGTCGGCAATTATTACGGCACGCCGTCGCGACCGGTGACGGTGCTCGACGGCATCCGCGCACGCTTCCCGCAATCGACGATCGTCTTTGCCGAGGGCACCGGGCTGGTCGGCCCGGCCGAGCCGGCAGTGCCCGACAGCGTGTTGTGCGTCGATGCCGAGTGCAGGACGCCGGGGCTGAAGGCGGAATATTTCGCTGGCACCAATCTGGAGGGTGCGCTGGTCGAGACAAAGACTCAGGCCAACGCCATCATCGAATGGAATGGCGACAAGGCGGCCTCGGCGCGCTGGACCGGCACGCTGGTGGCGCCGGAGAGCGGTGAATATCGCTTCCGCTTCGCGAGCGAGAATGGCTACCGCGTATATGTCGGCGACAAGATCGTCGTGGACGAATGGGGCGTGGGCGACGCGCCCTCGATCCTGTCGGGCGCGATCACGCTCGAAAAGGGCAGGAAATATCCGATCCGGGTCGAGGGCTTCCAGCGCGGCGCGCGGGGCGAGCAGCATCTCGTGTGGAGCCCGCCGAGCCAGAATGGCGACGATGCGGTCGCGGCGGCCAAGTCGGCCGATCTGGTGGTGTTCGTCGGGGGTCTTTCGGCGCGGATCGAGGGCGAGGAGATGAAGATCAAGGCGCCGGGCTTTGCCGGCGGCGATCGTACCAGCCTCGACCTCCCGGCACCGCAGGAGGCCTTGTTGAAGCGCGTGCAGGCAGTCGGCAAGCCGACCGTGCTGGTGCTGATGAACGGCAGCGCGCTGAGCATCAACTGGGCGGATGCGAACGTGCCCGCGATCGTCGAGGCCTGGTATCCGGGCGAGGAGGGCGGAAACGCCGTTGCCGGGCTGCTGGCGGGTGATTTCAGCCCGGCCGGGCGGCTCCCCGTCACCTTCTACAGGAGCGCCGAGCAGCTTCCGCCGTTCGAGGATTATGCGATGGCGGGGCGGACCTATCGTTACTTCAAGGGCGAGGTGCTGTATCCGTTCGGCCATGGGCTGAGCTACACCAGCTTCGGCTATGCCAATCCGCGGGTGCAGACGAAGGGCGTAGTCACCGTGTCGGTCGACGTGACCAATAGCGGCGCGCGCGATGGTGACGAGGTGGTGCAGCTGTACCTGTCGCATCCGGGGGTTGTCGGCGCGCCGGTGCGGGCGCTTGAGGGCTTCCAGCGCGTGCATCTGTCTAAGGGCGAGACGCGCAGCGTGACCTTCACGCTCGACGACCGGACGCTGAGCGTGGTCGACGACAAAGGCGTGCGCAAGGTCGTGCCGGGCATGGTGGATGTCTGGGTCGGCGGCGGTCAGCCGGTGTCGCGGCCCGGCATGGCGCAGGCGGCCGGCGTGAAGACCAGCTTCAAGGTAACCAGGTCGGCGGTGCTGCCCAAATAAGGATATCTGGCGCAGCTCTGGAAAAGGGGTTTGCCGCGGCGTGTGAGCCGATGCGCCGCGGCAAACCCCATGCAACCCCGCTATCGCCGGAAAGGATTTACCCGAGCGCCACGGAGCCGGGAAACGACCGTCGACGGAGATGCGACGGGTGCGATGAAGGTGCTGCTTACCTCAGAACCGGTAGACGCCGCCCGCCTCCGCCGCGACGAAGTGCGCGGCCGCTATCGCGGCGGCTTCCAATGCCGCCGCCAGCCCTTCGACCGGGGCATCGCGCGGTTCGTCGGTGAGCTGAAAGGTACCCCAATGAATGCCGAGCGCACGGGCCGCGCCGACGTCCTGCAGGATCGCCACTGCCTCGGCCGGATTGACATGCTGGTCGGCCATGAACCAGCGCGGCTCATAGGCGCCGATCGGGATCAGCGCGACGTCGGGCGCGCCGTGGCGGTCGCGGATGTCGCGGAAGATCGCGCCATCGCCATAACCCGTGTCGCCGGCGAACCACACAGAGCCGGCCGGGGTGTCGATCCAATGGCCCGCCCATAACGCCATGCGCCGGTCGCCCGGGCCGCGCGCCGACCAGTGGTTGGCGCGAGTCAGGGTCGTGGCCAGTCCGGGGGCGAGCTCGATCCGGTCGTGCCAGTCGCCGACCGCGATCCGGGCATCGGGTACCGCGCGCCGGACGATCGCATCATTGCCGAGCGGCATCACCATCAGCGGCGCATGCGCGACGTGCAGTCGGCGAAGCGTGGCGAGATCGAGATGGTCGTAATGATTGTGGCTGAGCAGCACGGCGTGGATCGGCGGCAGATGCTCGAACGCGACGCCCGGCGCGGTCACGCGTTTCGGGCCGACATTGGAAAAAGGGCTCGCCCGCTCCGACCAGACCGGATCAGTCAGCAGGTTCACCCCACCGGCCTGGATCAGCAGCGTCGCGTGGCCGATCATGGTGATCGTCAGCCGTTCCGGCGCGGGGTCGGGGCGTGCCTGCTCGACCGGCACCCTCTTCGGCCAGCGGGCCGGGCGTTCGCCGAGCTTCCAGCGGAGTATCTGCGACAGGGCGCGATCGGTGGCGGGCTGGCCTGGATTGAAGAAGCGGACGCCGTCGAAATGGTCGCTAGGCGGCGCGGTGAGATAGCGGTTCTTCGGCATCGCCGCGGTTCTGACGCATCGCGGCTTGCAGCGCCAGCGTCGCTTTCAGGCGCGGTATCGTTAATGATAATGCGATTGACTCGCATTATAACTATCCCCTAGCGGCCGGCGCATCACGTCAGCAAAGGATCCGCCGAAATGAAACCGTCCGTGCGACATGCATTGCTTGCGACCGTCTTCAGCCTGTTGCTGCCGGGCACCGCGCTGGCCGCCGGGCCGGGGGACGAGGATGTCCAGGACCGGGGGGACATCATCGTCACCGGCACGCTCGACACGCCGAGCGCGGCGGCCACCGGCCTGACGCTCACGCCGCGCGAAACGCCGCAATCGGTGACGATCATCGACCGGACGCGGATCAGCGATTTCGCGCTGACCAACGTCAACGATCTGCTGAACCAAGTGGTCGGCATCAATGTCGAGCGGGTCGAGACCGATCGGACCTATTTCAATGCGCGCGGCTTCGACATCACCAATTTCCAGGTCGACGGGATCGGCCTGCCGCTGCTGTGGGGCATCCAGTTCGGCGATCTCGACACCGCGCTGTTCGAGCGGGTCGAGGCAGTGCGCGGCGCCAACGCGATCATGACCGGCATCGGCAACCCGTCCGCGACGATCAACTATGTCCGCAAGCGCCCGACCGACACGCTTCAGGCCAATCTGTCGGCGCAACTCGGCTCCTGGGACCAGAAGCGCGTCGAAGCCGATGTTTCGGTGCCGATCACCGAGACGCTTTCGGTCCGGGGAATCGTCGCGCATGAGGACCGCGATTCCTATCTCGATTACAATCATGTCGACCGGAACGTGTACGGCGCGCTGCTCAGCTGGGAAGCGACGCCGCGGCTGAAGGCGACGGTCGGGTACAGCCGGCAGGACAATCGCGCGGACGGCGTGTTGTGGGGCGCGTTGCCGCTGACCTATACCGACGGCAGCCGGATCGATTTCCCCGTCTCCGCTTCGACCTCGGCCGACTGGACCTATTGGGACACGCACGACCAGAGTGTCTTCGGCGAGCTCGCCTACAGCTTCGCCGGCGGCTGGTCGGCCAAGGGCGTGTTCACCTACAAGCGCTTTACCGAGGAATCGAAGCTGCTCTACGCCTATGGCTATCCGGACAAGGCGACCGGGCTCGGCGTCGGCGGCATGTCGGGCATCTATCCGTCAACCTATGACCAGTATCTCGGCGACTTCACCGCCTCGGGGCCGATCAAGCTGTTCGGGCGCGAGCATGAGCTTGCATTCGGCGTATCGACCGCGCGATCGGATGGGCTGGAATATGAGAATTTCTCCTCCGATCCGATCGACTTCCCGGCGGTGCAGGACTGGGGCCGGGTGCAGGTCGCGGAGCCGGTCTATCCCGGAGCCTATCTCGCGGCGGATTATGGCGACCGGCTGACCCGCGTCTATGGCGCGGCGCATCTCAACGTCGCGGACAATTTCAAGGCCGTGGTCGGCGCCAGCGCGATGTGGCTGACATCGACCGGCACCTCCTATGGTACCGATCAGTCGCGCGACGACAGCGCGGTCAGCCCCTATGTCGGCGCGGTCTTCGATCTCACGAAGAACGTCTCGCTCTATGCGAGCTATACCGACATCTTCAATCCGCAGGCCGAGACCGGCATCGACAACCGCAAGCTCGATCCCGCGGCGGGCAGCAGCATCGAAGGCGGCATCAAGAGCGAATGGTTCGGCGGTCGGCTCTACGCCACCGCATCGCTGTTCCGCGCCAGGCAGAAGGGCCTCGCCTCGGCGATCGGCACCTATGGCGATCCGGACGGCCCATGTCCGGAAGGCCCGATCGGCGACACCTGCTATGCCGGGGTCGATACGACATCGAAAGGATTCGAGATCGAGGTCGCCGGGCGGATCACCGATCGCTGGAGCGTGAGCGGCGGCTATACCGGGCTGAAGATCGAAGATCAGGCGGGCAACAGGGTACGCACCTATCTGCCCACCAAAACGCTGAAGCTCGCCACCAATTATGTCCTGCCTGAGTTCAACGATCTGAGGTTCGGCGCGCAACTGCGCTGGCAGAATGCGATCAGTTATGCCGATGCCGGCGTACAGGCCTACGGCGTGGTCAACGGCGACGTGATCCTGAAGCAGGAAGCTTATGCGGTGGTCGACCTGATGGCGGGCATTCGCCTGATCGACCGGGTGCGCGCGACGGTGAATGTGCGCAACGTGACGGACAGGAAATATCTCGGCAGCCTGATGTGGGGCCAGGCCTTTTACGCTGCGCCGCGCAGCGCGAGCGTCACGTTGAGCTTCGCCTATTGATCCGGTGACGCACCGGCCTTGCGCATGAAATGACCGCCGGAGAGGCCGCGGAGCAGGGCGAGGCGGTATTTCGCGTGGATCTCGGGCGCGTTCCAGTTCCCGCTCGGCCAGTCGGCGATCAGGGTGCGCAGCATCGCCAGGTCGAGCGGACCCGCGCTGTCGACCGCGGCGGCGATCCGGTCGAGTTCCGCCGCTGCCTCGTCCCGGGCTCCGGCGAGGCCTTCGTGCCAGTCGGCTGCCTGGAGCCCCTTGCGCTGCGCATTCAGCACGGCGGCGGGCAGGCGATCGGTGAAGGCGTTGCGGGCGATCGCGCGGGGGCGGCCGTCACGCAGATATTCGGTCGCAGGGATGGACAGGCACAGCTCGATCAGGCGGCGGTCGGCGCTGGGGTCGCGCGTGTCGACGCCCCAGCCGGCGAGATAGCCCTTGTTGTAATTGCCGAGGTCAGCGCGCTGCAGCGCATGGACTCGCGCCGCGACGGGGTCGCGCGGCGGATGGTAGCTGAAATCGGCATCCGCCCGCCTGGCGCGCGCCGGGTTCACTGCGCTGTGGTCACGCAGATCGAGACGGCGGCCGCGGGTGCGGTCGAGCAGGCGCCACAGGCCGGCGGGAAGCCATGGCCCGAGCGTATGCGCGGCGCTGTTGCGCAGGGACACGCCGTTGCTCCGCAAGCCCCGGAGATGGCTTGCGAGCTGGATCAGGCGACCGCGGGCGAAGAGATCGGGCAAGGCGGAGAAACCGGTGAAGCTGAAGCTCATATTGCCCATCTGGCCGGTGAGCATGACAGGGACGCCCCGCTCCTTTGCCGCGTCCATGATCGCGTCCATCCAGGTGCCGTTGCACAGGTTGAGCACCGGACGGTCGAACAGCAGGACGTTGCGGTCGAGCGCGGCGAGCGGAGACCGGCCGCCGGTACGGACCAGCACATGCGCCATGTTCGGATAGAGCGCGGCAACGGCGGCGGCCATGGGGCCTTCGTCGGCGACATGGTTGCGCGGGACGGCGCCGTCATAGCCGGCACGGGGCACGGCGGTGAAGGCGGCGAGCCGGCCGTCGGGGGCGAGCAGTCGCGCGGCGGTGGCGGCGACGGCGCCGCTGTCCAGCCCGCCGCTGAGATGCGTGCCGGTGAGCCCGCTTATGCTCCTGAGCCGCGCGGCGACGGCGCGGTCGAGCTGTTCGCGGACCGCCTCGTCATAATCGGCGGCGGTGCGGAGCCGGAGGAGTGGCGGCGCGGGGTTCCAGTAACGGCGGGTCGAGAGGCCGGCCGGGGTGACCGCGACGACATGGCCCGCCGGCACGCGCTCGACGCCCTCGTAGAAGCTGCGTCCGCCGGTCTCGGGGAGAAGCGCGAGGAATTCGGTGACCATGTCCTGGTCGGGCCGGGGTGGGACCTCGGGCAACGCGTGCAGGCCCCTGGGCATCGAGGCAAAGGCAAGGAAATCGCGCCCGCGATGATAATGGAGCGGGCGCTGGCCGAGGAAATCGCGCGCGAGCAACAGGCGGCGGTTGGTGCGGTCCCAGAAGGCGAAGGCGAAGTCGCCGGCGAGCCGGTCGACTACGGCCTCGCCCCAGCGGACGAGAGCAGCCATCAGGACGGCGGCGTCCGACTGACGGTTCAGGTCGTGCGGCGGGAAGGCGAGGTCGCGCCAGAGATCGTCGCGATTGTCGAGGCGAAGATCGGCGACCAGGGCGAAGCGGCCGTGATCGATCACCACCGGGCCGGTGTCGAAATCATCTTCCGGCAAGGTCGAATGAAGATCGCGCCCCATCGCCAGCACATCGTCATCCCAGCAGACGGGCTTGCCGCTGCCGTAGAGCCGCTGTGCATCGAGCATCCGGCCGCAGGCGCCGGACAGGTCCGGACGGCCGGCAAAGCTCAGCATGCCGGCGAGGGCAGTCATCGGCCGGTGTCGGGCGTGGATGTGAGGCGCATTGGGAGAACGGTAGCGGCGTCTGGGCTAGGCCGGAAGCTCTCGCAAACAGGCATTTCCAACCCTTCTCCGTTCGCCCTGAGCTTGTCGAAGGGCTGTTCTTCCCTTTTGCCGCGAGAAAGGAAGAACGGGGCTTCGACAAGCTCAGCCCGAACGGGAGAGGGGCGCGAAGCCCGCTACGCCGCTTGCGAGGCCCAGCGCTCCGCCAGAACATGCGCCTTGGGGTCGTCCACGTCGATCCAGCTAATGCCCGTGCAATCCGCCACATGGGCGAGGCCCTGGCCGGCAAGATAGCCAACCCCCGCACTGAGCGATGGCGCCTCGAAGCGCTTCAGCGCGTCGAACAGGGCAGGGCCGATCGCGAACACGCCGGTGTCGAAGCAATCGAACACCTCGATGCCCTTGCCGATCGCGACGATGGCGTCACCGTCGGTTGCGACCCGGGTGACGTCCTCCATGTCGACCGCTTCCTGTTCGAGCAGCCGGTCGATGCCGAGGGTCAGGCCGCCCTGCGCGCCGATTTCGGCGAGCCGCCGGTAGAGCGCCGGATCGACCAGGTGATCGCACATCGCGAGCAGCGCGTCGCCACCCCGCGCCGCCGCTTCCGCCGCAAGCACGGAGACGCCGTTCGGTTTGCGATAGTCCTCGGACATCACGGTCTCGACCGTCACCGGCCAGTCGCGTGCGCCAAGCGCGGCGGTGATCGCCTCCGCGCCATAGCCGAGCACGACGATGACGCGGGTGATGCCCGCGGCGGCGAAGCCGGTGATGGCGTGTTCGAGCAGGGTCTTGCCGCCCACGACGCAGAGCGGCTTATAGGGTGCCAGCGCCCGCAGCCGGCTGCCTTCGCCGGCTGCGAGCAGGATCGCGGTGTCGATCACGCCGCGATGAATTCCTCGACGGCGATCTGGGCGAGGTCGTCGGTCATCTGCGTGCGTGGATGCTTGCAGAAATAGGCCGAAGCGCCGTCGATCGGGCCGCCCAGGCCGCGGTCGAGCGCGAGCTTGGCGCAGCGGATCATGTCGATCGCGACGCCTGCGGAGTTCGGGCTGTCCTCGACCGAGAGGCGCAGCTCCAGGTTCATCGGCACGCCGCCGAACAGCTGGCCTTCCATACGCAGGAAGCAGATCTTGTTGTCGTTCTGCCACGCGACATAGTCGGACGGGCCGACATGGATGTTCTCGTCTTCCAGGCGCTCTGCCGCGACCGACTGGACGGCTTCGGTCTTCGAAACCTTCTTCGAGGCCAGGCGCTTGCGGTTCGACATGTTGAGGAAGTCGGTATTGCCGCCGGTGTTGAGCTGATAAGTGCGATCCAGCTTCACGCCGCGCTTGGCGAACAGGTCGGTCAGCACGCGGTGAACGATGGTCGCGCCGAGCTGCGCCTTGATGTCGTCGCCGATGATCGGCACGTTCGCATCGCTGAAGCGCTTCGCCCATTCCGGGTTGCTGGCGATGAACACCGGGATGTTGTTGACGAAAGCGACGCCCGCTTCGAGCGCGCATTCGGCGTAGAACTCGCTCGCTTCCTGCGAGCCCACCGGCAGATAGTTCATCAGCACGTCGGTGCCAGATGCCTTCAGCTCGGCGACCACTTCATCCTTGGTCGGCTCGGCCAGGTCGGCGACCAGGAAGGTGCGGTCGTCGGCATAATTCTCCATATGCTCGGCGACGCCGTCCAGGATCTTGCCCATCTTCACCTTGGTGCCGGTCGGCTTGACGACCGGCGAGAAGATCGCGGTGCAATTCGGCTTGGCGAAGATCGCCTCCGCCACGTCCTTGCCGACCTTGCGCCTGTCGACGTCCCAGGCAGCGACGACCTGGATATCGCTCGGACGGTAGCCGCCGAGTTCCCAGTGCATCAGGCCGACATTGTCATTGGCGCCGTCCCGGTAATGCTCCAGGCCCTGCACCAGCGAGCTTGCGCAGTTGCCTACGCCCACCAGGGCGATCCGAATGCTGTTCATGGTCGATTGATATCCTTGGAGTGAATAGAAAAAGAAGGTGTGGCACCCACGGGTGCGGTTGCCGAGAACTGACGCAACAAAACGGCCTCGATATGGCGGTGCCAACCGATGCCGATGGCGGTGACGAGGAACAGGGGCACGAGCTCGAACCACCAGAACCAGCGCGGATCGCCGGAAAGGCAGGCGAGGAAGATCGCATAGACGCGGACATTGGCGGTCAACAGGATCATCAGGCGCATCGGCCCCGCCGCCCGTGCCGAATAGGCCGTGGCAAGCCGGGGGGCGATGGCGCGGTCCTCGAACAAGGCGTCGAAGCGAGTCGAGGCGCGATCGATCGAGGTGGCGATCCAGTCATAGGCCCGGACCACCAGATTGCCCGATCCGGCAACCACCGGTCCGCGCGCCAGCCCACGCGCGCGGCGGTGGAAACGGGCGCGTTCGCCCTCATACAGGCTGGACTGGACGATATGGGCGCCGCCGGCACCCAAGGCCCAGGCCCAGCCTTCGCCGGTGCCGATCGAGGTGGCGATGACGACGTAGATCAGGATGAACACGCCGTGATCGCACACGCCGTCCAGAATCCGGCCGATCGCGCTGGCGGTGTTGGTCGCGCGGGCGACCATGCCGTCGAGTCCGTCGGCGATCAGCCAGCAGATCGAGAGAGCGAGACCGACCACAGCGAAGCGCCAGTCATGCCATTGGGCATAAGCGGCGGCGGCTATGATTCCGAAACCGAGCCCCATCACGGAGACCAGATTGGCGGAGACGCGGTGCTCCATCGCCCAGGGCAAAAGGGCGCGCCCGGCAGGGTGAATGATCCAGAGGTTGGTAGGATCCTCTATCCGGCGATCCCGCGACCCGTCCGGTGGAGGCGTTGTCATGCGGACGTCATATATTCTTCACCACGCCGAAGTCCAAAGAATGTTAATGTAGCACAGGAAATTCGCGCCAGACCGTTAGCCCGGAATGTCCCGGAACGGGAGGAGAAAGCGGTAACAAGCCGTGATTCGCGCCAGAATGGCGGTGTCGATCCTGCAACACGCGTTGCGCCGCGCACATGTCCCACCAACGCATTCCCCCATTGTTGTCACCGCGACTCGGTGGCGTTCACGCCGTCTCGGCCGCGATCCTGCGCAATGCCTGTTCGAAGGCCTCGGGCGGCTGGCCGCCGGAGATGAGATAGCGATCGTCGATGACGATGGCCGGCACGGCGCTGATGCCGCGCGATTGCCAGAGCTGTTCGGTGCGGCGAACCTCCTCGGCATATTGGCCGGTCGCGAGAACCTCGCGCGCCGCCGCTGGATCGAGGCCGGCCTTCTCCGCCGCCGCGACCAGCACATCATGGTCGGACGGGTCCTGCTGGTCGGTGAAATAGGCGTCGAACAGCGCGTGCTTGAGTGCTGCCTGATGACCCTCGATTTCGGCCCAGTGGAGCAGGCGGTGCGCGTCGAACGTGTTGTAGATGCGGCTCTGGTCGGTGCCGCGCATGGTGAAGCCGAGCTCGGCCGCGCGGGCGCGGATCATCTCGCGATTGGCGGCCGACTGCTCCGGCGTGGAGCCATATTTCTCTGCGATATGCTCGACGATGTTCTGGCCCTCGGGCGGCATCGCCGGATTTAGCTCGAACGGCTGGAAAATGATGTGCGCATCGACCACGTCACTGGTCTTCGCCAGCGCCTCCTCCAGTCCGCGCAGCCCGATGATGCACCAGGGACAGGACACGTCGGAGACGAAATCGATCTTCATCGGGCGGGGCATGGGGAATCCTTCGCGAGCGGTGCGCCCCTCATATGAGGAGTGCTGAGCACGATTTCCAATGGAGGGCGAGAAGTTCCCGGTCAGCTCGCCTTGCGCAACGCCGCGACCTGTTTCGGCGTCACGCTGGACGGCTTCGATCCGAAGCGGGCGGTGACGTAGTTCGCCACGGCGGCGATCTCCGCGTCGCTATAGGCATGACCAAAGGCCGGCATGACCATGTCGCCCTGCGCCGTGTGCCGCCGCGCGCCGAGGATCACCACCTGCGCGACATTGGTCGCCTCCGGATCATTGACCGCGCGCGATCCGTTGAGCGTGGCGAGGCCGGTCAGCGCGCCAATGCCGTTCCAGGCATGGCAGCCGATGCACGCGCCCTCGAAGATCTTCTTGCCGAGCGGCGCGGCGTCGTCCGCGGCGGCCAGACGGTGGCCGACCGGCGCGGGGCCGGGGGCCGGGCGAGGCTGGTCGGACGTCGAGACGGCGGGGACGCTGCGCAGATAGGTGACCATCGCCGCGATGTCCGACGGCGTCAGGTAGCGCAGGCTGAGGTCGACCGCTTCGCCCATCGGGCCGGTGGCGGTGCCGCGGCCGGGCGCATGGCCTTGCGAGAGATATTGGGCGAGCTCGCCATCGCCCCAGTCGCCGACGCCGGTTGCCTTGTCGGCGGTGATGTTGAACGCGCGCCAGCCGGCGGTCACCGCGCCGGCATATTTGCGGCGATTGTCGAGCGCCTGCATCAGGTTGCGCGGCGTGTGGCACTCGCCGCAATGCGCCAGCGCTTCGCTGAGATAGGCGCCGCGATTCCACTCGGGGCTGCGGTCGGTGTTCGGCTCGAAACGGCGGTTCGGATTGAACAGGCCGCCCCAGACCGACATCAGCCAGCGCTGGTTGAACGGGAAGGAAAAGGTGAGCATCGGTCGCTCGAAGCGCGCCGGGGGCAGGGTGGCGAGATAGGCGCGGATCGCCAGGGCATCCGCATCCGTCATCCAGGTATAGGCGCTGTACGGCATCGCCGGGTAGAGATGGCCCTTCGGCCCCTTGCCTTCGCGCAATGCGGCGAGGAACTGCGCATCCGTCCAGCCGCCGATGCCGGTTGCCCTGTCTGGGGTGATGTTGGGCGACCAGATCGTGCCGAAGGGCAGCTTGAACGGCAGGCCGCCCGCAAAGGGTACGCCGCCCTTGGCGGTGTGGCAGGCCTGGCAATCCGCGGCGAGCGTCAGATATTTGCCCCGCGCGACCGGATCGGCCGAGCCGAAGCCGGCGGGTACGCCAGTGACGTTGGGGCCGCGATATTCCGCCAGCGACACGCGGTGCCCGCCGGCGAAATCCATCGCGCCCGGCCCGAAGGCGATCCAGGCCAGGGCTCCGGCACCGGCGACGACGATGGCGGCGATGACGCTTTCGATGATGCGACGGCGGCTCATGCTTCCTTCCTCCCGGCCAGCACATCGCGGTCGATCGGCAGGCGGCGCAGCCGCTTGCCGGTCGCAGCGAAGATCGCGTTGGCGAGCGGTGCCATCGAAATCGAGGTGCCGGCTTCGCCGATGCCGCCCGGCGCTTCGCCGCTGCGCATGATGTGCACTTCGATCGGCGGCGTCTCGTTCATGCGGAGCATGCGGTAGTCGTGGAAATTGCTCTGCTGCACCCGGCCCTTCTCGATCGTGATCTCGCCGTGGAGCGCCGCGGTCATGCCGAAGATGATGCCGCCCTGGAGCTGCGCGATGATCGTGTCGGGGTTCACCGCGATACCGGTGTCGACGACGCAGACCACACGGCGCAACGTGACCTCGCCGTCTTCGGACACGCCGACCTCGGTGACGGTGGCGATCCAGCTGGCAAAGGCGGGCTGCACCGCGACGCCCCGGCCGACGCGCGGGGGCAGCGGACTGCCCCAGCCCGATTTCCGCGCGGCGACGCGGAGCGCCGCCTGGAGCCGGGGCGCCTTGCCCAGCATGTTCAGGCGGAACTGCACCGGGTCGATACCCGCCTTGTGCGCCAGCTCGTCGATGAAGCTTTCGATGACGAAGACATTGTGCGCCGGGCCGACGCCGCGCCAGAAGCCGGTCGGCACGGCGGGTGGCTCCTCGCGCACGAAATCGACCCGGAAATTGGGGATGTCGTACGGCATGTCCTGTGCGCAATCGACCGCGTCGAAATCCTGGCCGTTGACGAAGGCGGGCGGCAGCCAGCGCGCCAGCACCGACGATCCGGTGATGACATGATGCCAGGCGCTGATCTTGCCGTCCTCGAGCGTCGCGCTGAAGCGGTCGTGCCAGGACGGGCGATAGACGTCGTGCTGGATATCCTCCTCGCGGCTCCACACGACCTTCACCGGCGCGTCGACCTGTTGCGCGATGCGCACGGCCTTTTCGACCTGGTCGACCTCGAGCCGCCGGCCGAAGCCGCCGCCGAGCAGATGATTGTGCACGATGACCTTGTCGAGCGGCAGGCCGGTGACCTTGGCGGCGACTGCCTGGGCGCGGCTCATCACCTGGATGCCGGTCCAGATCTCGCACCCACCGGGCGTGATGTGCACGGTGCAGTTCATCGGCTCCATCGGCGCATGGGCGAGGAACGGCACGTCATAGGTGGCCTGGATCGGATCCTTGCCGAGTGCCTTGGCGACGTCGCCGATATTCTTGGCGTTGACGCCGGGGCGCTGGCTGGCCTTGACCAGATTGGCGCGGATCTGGGCGGTGTCGACGCCGGCGTTGCTCCCCTCGTTCCAGGTGATGTTGAGCGCGGCGAGACCCTGAAGTGCTGCCCACATATGATCGCCGACCACCGCGACCAGATCGTCCAGCACGACAACCTGCCGGAAGCCGGGCACCAGCTTCGCGGCGCTGTCGTCGACATGGCCGACCTTGCCGCCGAATACGGGGGAATGGGCGAGGGTCGCGAACTTCACGCCCGGGGGCATGGCGTCGATGCCGTATTTGGCCTGGCCGTTGACCTTTTCCGGCGTGTCGAGCCGGCGGAGCGGCTTGCCGATCAGGCGGAAATCCTTCGGGTCCTTGATCTGCGGTTCGGCCGGCGGCTTCAGCCCCGCCGCACGGCCGGTGAGCGCGCCATAGCCGATGCGGCGACCGGTCGCGTCATGGATCACTTCGCTCGCTTCGGTGCGGCAGCTCGCGGGATCGACCTTCCAGCCGGCAGCGGCGGCCTGGATCAGGATCGCGCGGGTGCCCGCGGCGGCCTTGCGCAGGGGCAGCCAGAAAGCGCGGATCGAGTTGGAATTGCCCGTCGCCTGCAGCCCGAACACGGGATTGGCGTAGAGCGCGTCGCTCGGCGGGGCATGCTCATAGGCGACGCGGCGCCAGTCGGCATCGAGCTCCTCGGCGAGGATCATCGAGATCGAGGTGTAGGTACCCTGGCCCATCTCGACCTGCGGCATGACCAGGGTGACCTTGCCGGCCGGATCGATGCGGATGAAGGCGTTGGGCGCGAAACCCGGCGTCGCCGCCTCCGCCGCCATGATGCCCGGCGCGACGAAGCCGATGAGCAGTCCACCGCCCACCGCTGCGCCGACCTGGAGCAGGCTGCGGCGGGAGAGTGTGGGGCCAGTCGGCGAAGGATCGGTCAGGACGGACATTGGCAAGGACCTTGAAGAAGCGGGAACGCGAAGGTCGGCTGATGTCAGGGCGTCGCCGCTGCCTTGATCGCCTGGCGGATGCGGACATAGGTGCCGCAGCGGCAGATATTGCCCGACATGGCGGCGTCGATATCGGCATCGTCGGGCGCGGGCGTGCCGGCGAGCAGCGCGGTCGCCGCCATGATCTGGCCCGACTGGCAATAGCCGCACTGAATGACTTCATGGTCGAGCCAGGCGCGCTGAATGCGGGCGCCGGCGGGCGTCTCGCCGATCGCCTCGATCGTGGTGACCGCACGAGTGCCGAGGGTCCCGACGGGAAGTTGGCAGGAGCGAAGCGGTGCGCCATCGACATGCACCGTGCAGGCGCCGCACTGCGCGATGCCGCAACCGAACTTGGTGCCGGTCAGGCCGAGCAGATCGCGCAACACCCAGAGCAGGGGCATGTCCGCGGGGGCATCCACCTCATGCGCGGCGCCGTTGACAGTCAGCTTGAGCATGATGCCCCCCTTGTCCCCGGTCATAACCGGCCATGGTTGCCACCCGCGATACGCCGGGGCGACACGTTCCAACCTCACGCTACGCCTGCGTTCCGGGCCGCGTCCATCATACCATTGGATGGGTGTGGAAAATAGCGCATGCTGCGTCCCCTGGTGCCAAAGCTTTGCATGATGGCGCCTGGATGACAGATTTGTCATGTAATCGAGCGGGCAATGCCATCCCGTGAATGAAATAGGCGACATCCGATACTGACGATTGCACCGGGAACCCCATGAACCTCACGCCGATCTTCTATGACGCTTCCGGCCGCCGACGGCGGCGCTTCGCGTTTGCGGTCGGGGCGTTTGTTGCACTGGTCCTGCTGTCCTTCGCTGCATTGGCGCTGTCGATCGGTGCGGTGCCAAGGGCGCCGCTGCTTCCAGTCGATGCCGAACATCCCGCGCTGACTCGCTTGCCGCCGCCGCACGAGCCGCTGCTCAAGCGGGCACGGCACGGCCTGACGCATTATGCCCGGCTGCTGACCGGCCGCCCGGCGCGCGGCGTGCGCGAGAATGCGCCGATCGCGATCGGCTTCCACGTACCCTGGGACGAATCGAGCGCCGCGTCGCTGCGCCGGCATATCGAGGACCTCGACTGGCTGATTCCCGGCTGGGTCTCAGTGACGGGCGCCGACCACCGCATCACCGTGTTCCGCGACCAGGCGGGGCGGGCGATCCTCAATCGCGCGCCGCACCGGCCGCTGCTGCTGCCGATGATCCAGAATGCTCTCCAGGGCAATTGGGACGGCAAGGGCATGGCGGCGCTGCTCGACAGTCCGATGCAGCGCCGGGCCTTGCTCGACAAGCTCGAACCCTGGCTGGCGGCCAACCAGGCGGGCGGCGCCTTTTTCGATTTCGAGGAGCTGCCGCCCAGCGCGCAGCCCGATTACCGCGCGTTCCTGCGCGAAGCGAAGGCGCGGTTCGGGCGGCATGGCTGGATCGTCGCGATCGCGGTGCCGGTCGGCGAGGATTCGGGCTGGGATGTCAAATCCTATGCCGCGATCGTCGATCGGGTGTTCCTGATGGCCTATGACGAGCATGAGCTGGGCGGCGAGGCCGGGCCGATCGCGTCGCAGGCCTGGTTCGAACAGGCGGTCGAGCGCGCGTCGCGCGGCGTGGCGCCGTCCAAGCTGGTCGTGGCGATCGGCAATTACGGCTATGACTGGCACGGCAAGGGCGGCGATCCGCTGGCGATCGACGAAGGCTGGCAGGCAGCGCGGGAATCGAGCGCCATGCCGGTGTTCGACAAGGCGAGCGGCAATAGCGGCTTCGCTTATGAAGAAGGCACCGAACGGCATGTCGTGTGGATGCTCGACGCGGCATCGGCCTATAACCAGATGCGCTTCCTGTCGCGTGCCGGGATCGGCGCGGTGGCGGTGTGGCGGCTCGGCTCCGAGGATCCGGGCCTGTGGTCGATCTTCGGTCGCACGCACCGCACCTTGCCGGCGCCATCCGCGATCAACGCGATCCCGGCGGGCACCGATGTCGATATCGAGGGCAGCGGCGAGATCTTGAAGATCGCCGGCGTGCCGGTGGAAGGCGTGCGGCACGCGGTCGCGGCCAAGGACGGATCGCTGGCATCAGTCGACTTCGTCCGGCTGCCATCGCCCTATGTCGTGGCGCGGACCGGATACAAGCCGGGCGAGGTGGCGCTGACCTTCGACGACGGGCCCGACCCGGAATGGACGCCGCGCATCCTCGACATATTGAAGCGCGAGCATGTGCCCGCGACCTTCTTCATCATCGGCGAGAATGCGCTGACCGAGCGGCCCTTGCTCGAGCGGATGGTGCGCGAAGGGCATGAGGTGGGCAGCCACACTTACACCCATCCCAATCTCGCCGGCGCGACCGACAGCGAGACGGCGTTCCAGCTCAACACTACGCAGCGGCTGTTCCAGGCCTTTACAGGGCGATCGCTGCGGCTGTTCCGCGCGCCCTATTTCGGGGACGCCGAGCCGACCACGGCCGACGAAATCGAGCCGGCGCTGCAGGCGCAGAACCGGGGCTATACCTCGGTCGGCCTGCACGTCGATCCGGGCGACTGGAAGCGGCCGGGCGTGCAGACGATCATCGACGAGACGATCAAGGGCGTCGAGGCGTCCAATGTCGAGCGGAGCGGCAATATCGTGCTGCTGCACGATGCGGGCGGCAACCGCGCGCAGACGGTCGCGGCGCTGCCGGTGATCATCGAGACGCTGCGCGCCAAGGGATACCGGTTCGTGCCCGTCTCGACCCTCGCGGGGATCCCACGCGACGTGGCGATGCCGGTGATTTCCGAAAGCGACCGGGTCGCTGCGGAGACCGATCTGTTCATCTTCGGCGCGATCGGCGCGACGATCACGGCGCTGGGCTGGATTTTCCTGTTCGCCATCTCGATCGGCATCGCGCGGGCGATCACGCTGTCGGCGCTGGCGCTGATCCAGGCGCGGCGCGAGGGGCGGACGATCTTCCCGACGATCGACCCCAACCGCTTCGTCACGGTGATGATCCCGGCGTTCAACGAGGAAACCGTGATCGTGCGCGCGGTGCACGGCGTGCTGGCGAGCGTCGATGTGCGGATCGAAGTGATCGTGATCGACGACGGCTCCAGCGACCGCACCAGCGCCGTGGTGACCGAGGCGTTCGCGCAGGAACCGCGCGTGCGGCTGCTGACCCTGCAGAATGGCGGCAAGGCGCGGGCACTGAACGAGGGGCTGAAGCTGGCGACGGGCGAGATCGTCATTGCGCTCGATGCCGATACGCAGTTCGAGCCGCAGACGATCGCGCGGCTGGCGCGCTGGTTCGTCGATCCGGCGCTCGGCGCGGTGGCGGGCAATGCCAAGGTCGGCAACCGGGTGAACCTGGTCACGAAGTGGCAAGCGCTCGAATATATCACAGCGCAGAATCTGGAACGGCGTGCGCTGGCCCGGCTGGATGCGATGACCGTCGTGCCCGGCGCCGTCGGCGCGTGGCGGTTGTCGGCGATTCAGAGCGTCGGCGGCTATCCCGACGATACGCTGGCCGAAGACCAGGACCTGACCATCGCGATCCAGCGGGCCGGCTGGAAGGTGACCTACGATCAATATGCCGTCGCCTGGACCGAGAGCCCGGAGAGCTTCGCCGGGCTGGCGAAACAACGCTTCCGCTGGGCCTATGGCACGTTGCAATGCCTGTGGAAGCATCGCGCAGTGATGGCGCATGGCAAGCCGAAGGGGCTGGCGCGGGTCGGCCTGCCCCAGGCGATCGTGTTCCAGATCGTGCTGGCCGCGATCTCGCCGATCATCGATCTCGCGCTGATCCTCAGCTTCGTCATGACCTGGATCTCGGTCGAGGCGCATGGCTGGGCGCAGACTCAGCATGATGTCGAGAAGATGCTGGTCTACTGGCTGGTGTTCACCGCGATCGACATGCTCGCGGCGGTGATCGCCTTCGCGCTGGAGCGGCGGGAGAAATGGAGCCTGTTGTGGCTGCTGATCCCGCAGCGCATCGGCTACCGGCAGGTAATGTATTATGTGGTGCTGAAGGCGATCGCCCAGGCGCTGCGCGGCCCGCGGGTCGGATGGGGCAAGCTGGCGCGGACGGGTCGAGTGACGGCGAACTGACCTGTTCGTTGCGTGTCCGTTCCAATTCACTTTTTTCTTCCGCTGCTATGTTGGATTTCAGCGGTATTTTTCGCGTTCGATGCCAATGGCTTGAGGCAGGTTTTCCTGTTACTGAATAACAGCGGAAAAACATGCTCCAATCGCGCAGTTTTACCGCTGATCCGCAGCAAAAATGCCCCTCTTATTCAACCGACAATGAGAAGGAGCGGCGCGGCGCACCGAAGGCGTCGCGGGGCGCATACCCAGCATTGTTCGTGCTGATGTTGAATCGAACGGATCAGATTTGACGCTCGCCGCCCTAGAAGAAGACGGTCGCGTCCATGAAGCCATAGCGGGTGTTGCCCGTCTGCGGCGCGTTGGGCGCGTCTTTCATGAAGCGGCCCTTGAACAGGATCGCGCCGCCGGCGCCGAGCTGCAGCCGGTCGGGGATCAGCCAGTAGCGCACCCGCGTGTCGAGATGCGTGCCGACATAATGGCCGGCCGCACCGGAAGGGTCGCGCACGCCCGAATTGCCGAAACTGTCGGTCGCGGTGGCGAGCCAGATCGGGCGCAGGTTGAGATGCAGGTCGAGCCGCGCGCTCGGCTTCGCCTCGATCCGTGCCGAGACGGTCGCAATGTTCGAGCGGATGATCAGCGAATAGAGGCCGGACGGGGTGAATTCATAGGCCGGGTCGCCGATCAGCCCATCGAAGCGGCTGAAGCTGCCGCCGGGCTTGTCGCCGGTCATGTAGTCGGCGTTGAACGACAGGCGCGGCGACCAGGCAGCCTTGAAGCTCCAGCCCAAAGCGCCGTGGAACATCCAGGCCGAGACGCGGTGATTGACCAGGTCGCCGGCGGCGGCGCTAAGTCGGGTGGTGCCGGTCTGCCATGCACCTTCCATGTCGTAGTCGACCCTATTCGCCTTCGGTGCGCGCGACAGGCGGATGCCCGAGGTCAGCAGGCGGCGATTGCGCGTGGCGAAGCCGGGCGCGTCGGTCTCGACGAAGCGATAGCTGTAGAGCTCGGCCGTGCCGCCCATCACGCCGGCCTTGGTGCCGATCGCACCGAACAGCTGGCGCTCGATCCGTTCCTCGTCCAGTTCGAAGCGGTTGCTGTGCACGCCGGCCGAATCCTCCGGCACGCGGGTTTGCGGCATCGTCCAGAAGCCGGTCAGCTTGTCGCCCGCCTTGTCCTTCCAGTCGAACCGCGCGCCAGTGAAGCTGTTGAAGTCGTTGCGGTTGATCGGCCGCGCGACGAGCCGCCGCGAGCCGAGGTCCATGGTGAAACGCCCGGCCTGCATGCTGATGCCGGAACCGAGATCGGCCGCGACATAGGCCTGGATCGGTTCGAGTGCGTCGACTTCGTTGGCGCTGATCGAGCTGTGCTTGCGTTCGAAATAGACGCGCGAGTCGAGGATCTCGAGGCCGAACCTGATGGGCCCCCTCGTGTAGGTGGCGGAGATGTCGGTGCGGAACAGCAGCGCGGCGTCATCGGCGGGAAGCCCGGCGCGGTACTGGCCGTCGATCACTTCGGCACGCGCCCGGACGCTGGCTTCGATCGCGACCTTGCCATCCTCGGCAAACGCCGCCGAAGCACTGCCCAGCGCCATCATGGCCGCCAGGCAGCCGATCCTCTTCCTCACAGGCTCCCCCCAGCCAATGGTTTCGGCCGTGCGCTAGGCTATAGAAGGGTAAATCGCCAGAGAAATTGTATACAATGACGGGACGCGTTGGATGAAACAGCTGGTTCGGATGTTCGTGGCGTTGCTGGTGCTGACGGCCGGGCCGGTATGCGCGGCCCCGGCCCGCGCGCCTTTGGTCCTGGCGGCTGCCTCGTTGCAGGAATCGATGACGGCGGCGGCTGACGCCTGGGCGCGCAAGGGGCATCCGAAACCGGTGATCTCGTTTGCCGCTTCCTCGGCGCTGGCGCGGCAGGTCGAGGCGGGGGCGGCGGCCGACCTGTTCGTGTCGGCCGATGAGGAATGGATGGACGCGCTGGCGGCGAAGGGGTTGATCGTGCCGGCGACGCGGCGCGATTTTCTCGGCAACCGGCTGGTGATCGTGGCGCCGGCCGGGAGCCGGGTGACGATCCCGCTCGCACCGGGGCCATTGGCGCGCGTGCTCGGCGCGGGGCCGCTGGCGATGGCGGATACGGAGAGCGTGCCGGCGGGGAAATATGGCAAGGCGGCGCTGACGAGGCTCGGCGTGTGGGACGCGGTCAGCGCGAAGGTGGTGCGGGCGGAGAATGTGCGGGCGGCGCTGGCGCTGGTCGAACGCGGCGCGGCGCCGCTGGGGATCGTCTATGCGACCGATGCCAGGGCGTCGGCAAAGGTGCGGATCGCGGGCGTGTTCCCGACATCGTCTCACCCGCCGATCGCCTATCCGATCGCGCGGTTGAAGGCGTCGGCCAATGCGGAAGGGGAGGCGTTCCGGCGGTTCCTCGTGTCGCGCGAGGGCAAGGCGATTTTCGTGCGCTTCGGTTTTTCGGCGCGATGAAGCGCGTCCGTCATGCCGGACTTGTTCCGGCATCCATGTCACAACAGGCGGCAGCGTTCGTGGATCGATGGACCCCGGAACAAGTCCGGGGTGACGCAGTGGGTGGGGGAGCGCGCACCGATGCTCAGCCCTGACGAATGGACCATCGTGCTGCTGTCGCTGAAGGTCGGGGCAGTGGCGATAGTAGTGACCTTGCCGATCGCCTTCGCGTTTGCCTGGGTGCTGGCGCGGTGGCGCTTTCCGGGAAAGGTGCTGCTCGATGCGGTGATCCATTTGCCGCTGGTCGTGCCGCCGGTGGTGACCGGCTGGCTGTTGCTGATCGCCTTTGCGCCTGCGGGGCCGATCGGCAGCTGGCTGATGGACTGGTTCGGCGTCTCGGTGCTGTTTCGCTGGACCGGTGCCGCGATTGCCGCGGGGGTGATGGCGCTGCCGCTGATGGTGCGCGCGATGCGCCTGTCGATCGAGGCGGTCGACCGGCGGCTCGAGGGCGCGGCGCGGACCCTTGGGGCGGGGCCGGGCAGGGTGTTCCGTACCATCACCCTGCCGCTCAGCGTGCCCGGTATCCTGGCCGGTGCCGTGCTCGGCTTCGCGCGGTCGATCGGCGAGTTCGGGGCGACCATCACGTTCGTCTCCAACGTGCCGGGCCAGACCCAGACCCTGCCGCTCGCCATCTATTCGGCGCTTCAGCAGCCCGGTGGCGAAGCGATGGTATGGCGACTGTCGGCGATCTCGGTCGCGCTGTCGCTGGCCGCGCTGATCGCATCGGAATTGCTGGCGCGCCGGGCGGGGAGGGGGCTGCATGTCCTTTGACGTCTCGCTGACGAAGCGGCTCGGCGACACCGAGATCTCCGCCGAATTCGCCGCAGGCGAGGGGGCGACCGTGTTGTTCGGGCCCTCGGGCGTGGGCAAGACGAGCGTGCTCAACATGATCGCGGGGCTGCTCGTGCCCGATGCCGGACATGTCCGCGTCGATGGCGAAACGCTGTTCGATGGTGCCGCCGGGATCGACCTGCCGCCGGAGCGCCGGCGCGGCGGCTATGTGTTTCAGGAACCGCGGCTGTTTCCGCATCTCAAGGTACGGGCCAACCTGCTGTACGGGGCGCCGGGCGGAACGGCGATCGGCGACACCCTGGCGTTCCTTGGCATCGACGCCCTGCTCGATCGCTGGCCCCGCAGCCTGTCCGGCGGCGAGGCACGACGGGTGGCGATCGGCCGGGCATTGCTGAGCGCCCCGCGTTTCCTGCTGCTCGACGAGCCGCTCTCGTCGCTCGACCGGCCACGGCGCGAGGAAGTGATGCGGACGATCGAGCATATTCGGGACGGGATGAAGATACCGATCCTGATGGTGACTCACGACCCGGAAGAGGCCGAGCGGATCGGCACCCGGATCGTCCGGCTGTAGCGCCGTCCGATAGCGGACAGCGACTGTCCGCCACCGATCATTCCTGTCCGAATCCTGAATGGGAAGGCGCGCCCATGATTGGTGAAAATAGCCAATCTCTTGCAATTGCTGGTTCGTATCGTACCATTAAATCAAGCTAAGTCATTGATTATACGTAACGGTACCTGTTTGGCATGGGTAATGCAGTAGTACAGGTGCGGGTAGCAAATCCCGCCTGTGTTACCGCCAAGGAGGACCCCTGAGATGACCCGTTCGACCCTGACCCGCCCCGCTTTCGCCATTGCCGCCTTCGCGATGCTCGCCACCGCCGCCGTCCCTTCGATGGCAAGCGCGCGCGGCAATGCCAACACCAACGGCAACGCCCAGCCGACGACGACCGAGCAGGCGCCCAAGAAGATCTGCCTCTCGCCGACCGTGACCGGCGACCCCTCGGTGACTGGTTCGATCCTCGCCAAGCGTTCCTGCCGCACCAAGGCGGAATGGGAAGCCAAGGGCGTCATCTTCCAGTCGAAGTAAGCGCTCCGGTCCGCAAGGGCTGAGCCAAACCAAGAGCCGCCGCCCGGTCGACCGGACGGCGGCTCTTTCGTGTTTGTAGCGATGGCGGCGCTCGCCGCGATCCTGGTGTCCTGAATCTGAAGCTCGTTCCCTTACAAACCTGACGGAATTCAAATACCTATCGAGCGAACTTCAGTTCCACGCCACTAGAAGCTGAACTTCACCTCGCCGCCGATGATGCGGGGCTCGTTGATCATGCCGGTCAGGTTGTTGAAGTCGATCGCGCTGATGCTGCGGATCTGGTTGGTGATGTTGCGGGCGAAGGCGCCCACTTCGAACCCGCTGTCCGTCTTGTAGGCGATCTTCAGGCCGCCTTCGAGCAGCGCGCGGCCGCGGAACTCGACCGCTTCGTAGAGGAAGTAGTTGATGGTGCTGCGATACGCCCAGTCGGTATAGACATAGACCTCGCCATTGCCGACCGGCACGCCGTAGCGCGCGGTGACGTTGGCGACCCAGCGCGGGGCCTGGGGCAGGTCGTTGCCGTCGATCTTCGCCAGGCCGCCGACGATCGGATCGATCATCGTGCAGAGCGAGCCGCACGGCCCGACGCCGATCGAGGGATCCCGGATCTCGGTGAAATTATAGCTGCCACTGGCAGTCAGGCTCAGCTCGGGCACGGGCCGCGCCTCGAATTCCGCCTCGACGCCGTAGCCGATCGCGTGATCGGCATTGAGCAGCCGTGCCGAATTGGTGCCGCCGCCCACCGCAGTGAGCTGCAGGTCGTTGGTGCGCGACCAATAGGCATCCAGCGCGAAGCGCACCGCGTTGTTGAGCAGCGCACCCTTGATGCCGCCCTCGCCGGAGATCGTGGTCTGTTTCTTCGCGCTCGTCTGCTTGCTGCCGAAGGTCACGCGATCCTGGATGGCCGGCCCCTGATAGCCCGTCGCCACCCGCGCATAGAGACTGACGTCCGGGTCGATGGCGTAGGTCGCGCTCAGATCCCAGGTGAAGGCGCCGTCCTTGACCGCGAGGCGCGACGGCAAGACGGTGCCGAACAGGTTGGGCGAATAGCCCGAGATACGATCATCGCGCTTGTCGTGCGAATAGCGGCCGCCGGCGCGCAGGGTCAGCGCGTCGGTCGCCTTGTATTCGACCGAGGCGAAGATGCCGTAATTCTCGTTGGTGTTGTTGTGGAAGATGTCCTGGTTGTTGTCCGCCGTGCGCGATCCGGTCGCGGCCGCATAATTATATTCGTGGTAGCGCAGCTTCTGGTGGAAATAATAGACGCCGCCCTGAGCGCTGAAGCCGCCGAAATTCTCCGTCGCGAAGCGCAGTTCCTGGCTGAATTCCTCCGGCCGGGTGACGCCGCCCGTGTTGGACGGGAACAGCGCATTGTTCAGGCCCAGCGCGGGGAAGACATAATTATTGCCGCCGTCGATGTCGCCGGTGCTCTCGACCTTGGCCTTTTCGAACGCCGTGACCGAGTAGAGCGTGCCGACGCCGTCGAAATGATAATCGAGATGGAGGTTGGTGCCCCATTGGCTCATCGACTGGCTGGTATAGCCGTCGAGCGCGACCTTGCTCTTGTCGAAACCGGGCGAGAAATCATTGCTGCCCTGCTTGAACAGGCCGGCGCGGAAGATGCGCGGCGTGCCCTCGAGATCGCGCACGTGGAGATTGACCAGCGCGTTGAAATCCCCGCTCGAATAGCCGAGCAGGAAGCGTGCCGCGGCATCGCGATAGCCTTCGAGCTTCTTGTCGGCGACACCGGTGGTCGAGGTGTTTGTCACCCAGTCGTCGCGCCGCTGGAGCAGGCCGGCGGCGCGGAACGAGAAGCCCCCGCCGAGCGGGCCGCCAACCGCTGCCTCCGCGTTGACCGTGTTATAGGTCGCCCAGGAAGCGCTGGCATAGCCGGAGAAAACGTCGCCTGGCTTGGTCGATTCAAGCTTCACGACGCCGGCCGGCGTGTTGCGACCGAACAGCGTGCCCTGCGGACCGCGCAGCACCTGGACGTTCGCCAGATCGAACACCGGGAAGGATTTGAGCATCGGGCTTTCCAGCGCGACGTCGTCATAGACGACCGACACCGGTTGCGCCGCGTTGGGATCGAAATCGGTGTTGCCGAGGCCACGGATATAGAAGCGCGGGAAAGTGCGGCCGAACGAGGATTCGATCTGAAGGCTGGGCGTGCGGGACGACAGGAAGCGGACGTCCTGGCCGCCGGAATTGAGCACATCGAGCTTCTCCCCGCTGATCGCGGTGACGGCGACCGGCACGTCCTTGCTCGATTCAGCGCGGCGGGTCGCGGTGACGACGATGTCGGGCACGCCCTGCGTATCGGCCGCCTGGGCCGGTTCGTCAGCGGGAGGCGCCGTTTCGGCAAAGGCGGGTGCGGCCAGGGCCATGGCGAGAAGCGAGGCGCCCGCCGCGAGCGAGCGGACGGAAGCGTTGACGCGAGAGGCGTTGGAAAACATCGATATCCCCTATTTTATGGGGCACCCGCTCCCTGCGATCCCGCGAGTCCCGGAATTCACGCGAAATCGTAACATGGCTGCAATGGTCATCAAGGGGAGCTGCGACCGATCCGGCACTTCTTGGCCGGGGCGTTGCTTCAATGTCGCAGTGGCCGCCGGTACAGGGCGCGCATCGCCGCCTCCATCGCGGTCCTGTCCACCGACAGGACGACCTTCTGGGCCTGCTCGCCGAGATGCGGGCGATAGGCATCGGTCCACGACAGGGTGTCGCCATAGCTCGCCCCCTGGCCGGTGTCGAAATCGACATAGAGCGTATCGGCGCGCGTCACGATCTCCGGGTTGAGCCAGACCATCGCGGCGATCTCGTCCCACATCGGATAACCGGGTTCGAGCCCGGTCTGGAGAATGTCGGTGAGCGGCGTCTTCGCGTCCTTCAGGCTGGTCAGGAAGTCCCGCGTCCATTGCGTGCCGGTGGAGGGATCGACCGGGACCATGGTGATCTTCGGCCAGGGCGCGTGGGCGACGATGCGCGCGGCCTCCGGATCCCAGCGGATGTTGAATTCGCGGCGCGGCGTGTTGACGAACTCGCGGGCGAACTGCTCGGCTGAGGGGCCGGTGAGTACCTGATGGGGCAGCAAGCTGCCGCCCATATAGACCAGCTCCTTCACATTGGCGGCGAAGCCTGGGTCGAGGCTCTGCGCGATCGCGATGTTGGTCATCGGGCCGGTCGCGAACAGGGTGATCTGGTGCGGATGGGCACGGACCATGCGGACGAGGAAAGCGGCGGCGATCTCGGAAGAGGCCCTGGTGGTCGGGTTGCCGATCGGCAGCGCCGGCACGACCTCGGGCGAGGCATTGCCCGGATGGCTCTGCACCGTGTCGCCGGGCCAGTAATCGGTCCAGGGGCCCTTGAAGACGAGGCGGCCGTACAATCCCTCCCAGCGTTTCGTCGCTTCCTGGGTGTTGAGCAGCGGATAGGTCGCGCCCGGGACGATGGGGATGTCGGTGCGGTGGAGGATCTCCAGCGTGCGCAACCCATAAGCGGTCGCCGTGTCGCGCCACACCGAGCCGCTGGTGGTGGTGATGCCGAGTACGTCGACGTCAGGCGCCTGGAGCAGGAGGGTGGGCACGCCGTTCAGGCCGATCAGGTCGTCGTCGATCAGGACGAGGCGTTTCGCCGGGGCGGGCTGGGCAAGAGCCGGGGCGGCTGGAAGCAGGGCGAGGGCGGCAAGGCAGAGAGTGAGAAGGCGGCGCACGGCAAGGCCCCTGATGCGAGAGTGGCGATGTCTCTCCCGGTCCGGCGCCTGTCGCGCTTCTGGCATCAAGCATCGCCGGACACGCGTGCGACGTCAACGCGGTGCGGTGGATCGGGCGTTTTCGGAACTTCGGTATGGTGAGCCAGCGACGCCGCAATCGGTCGGCCATATCCAGATCCTGTAAATTAGTGTTGATTATCAGTTAGATAGTTCAAACTGAAAAAACGATAGCGTTCGCTACAAAGTAGCGATAGCTTCCGAGTCGTTATCGCGTTCGGGGAGAGCAGTTGATGACGGCATTGCGCAAGACGGCGTTGCTGGTGGGCGTGGCTGCAATCTGGGCAGTGCCCGCGGCCGCTCAGGTCACGCCGGAAAATCCCACGCCCCCTGCCCAGGCGGAAGGCCCGCAGGTCGAGGACATCGTCGTCACCGCGCAGCGCCGCGAGCAATCGCTGCAAAAAGTCCCGATCAGCGTCACCGCGTTCAGCGCGGCGACCATCGCCTCGCTCAGTGCTGAATCGATCGGCGATCTCGACAGCTTCACGCCCGGCCTCTCGATCAACGACACCTCGGTGACTCAGCCGAGCTTCGCGATCCGCGGCGTGCAGACCGACGATTTCGGCATCGGCACCGAGCCGTCGGTCGGCATCTTCGTCGACGGCATCTATTCGGGGCGATCGGGATCGTCGCTGATCTTCTTCAACGACATCCAGCGCGTCGAGGTGCTGAAGGGGCCGCAGGGCACCTTGTTCGGGCGCAACACCTCGGGCGGTGCGATCTCGATCATCACCAACAAGCCGAGCGACAAGCGCGAGCTGGTCGGCACGATCCAGGTCGGCAATTACAACAAGGTGCGCGCCGACGCGACGGTCAACATCCCGCTGACCGACACACTCTTTCTGCGGCTCAACGGCGTGTCCAATTATCGCAAGGGCTATCTGACCGATGCGCTGACGGGCGAGAAGCGCGAGGGCGAGAACAACAAGTCAGGACGCGCCGCGCTGCGCTGGGCACCGACCAGCGACACCGATTTCGTGCTGACGTATGATCATGACGACACCAACAAGGATGGGCCGTTCGCGATCGGGATCAGCAAGAATGCGCTGAGCACTGATCCCGCGGGCCCCTATGCGAACGATGTGATCGGCGACAAGGAAACCCGAGTCCTGAACGCCGTGTCGTTCACGGCGACACATCATGCCGGGCCGTTGACCTTCACCAGCATCAGTTCGTTCAAGCATTTCGAGACGCACAACCGCGAGGACGAGGACGGCACGGCCGACCCGACGCGTTATTTCGACACCGAGAATATCGAGAAGAACAGCAGCCTCTATCAGGAATTCCGCGTCGGTTTCGACAATGACCGGCTGAGCGCGATCGCCGGCGTGAGCTATTTCCACGAGCGCGGGCGGCAGACCAGTGCGGCGACGCTGCTGACGGATTCGCTCGATCGGCTCCTCGACGGCGCGGCCGGCTTCCCGGTCTTTTCGCTGCTGAATTTCTATGGCGGCCTGCCGGTGTTCGGGCTGCAATATCGCGAGGACATGAACAACCGGGCGGCGAACGATTCCTATGCCGCGTTCGGCGACGCGACCTACAAGGTCACCGACCGGCTGAGCCTGACCGCCGGTATCCGCTATACGCACGACCTGAAGAAATTCACCTGGTCCAACGGCACCTTCATCGCCCCGGGCCTCGACGCGATCTCTGCACCCGGATCGCTCTACAATGCGATCATCGGCGTCGACGCGTTCCCGGACGTGCCTATCAGCGTGTCCGATTTCTATCGCGCGACCGTTGGCCCCAATGGCGTGATCTTCGATGTGGGGGCGCTGGAGGGCGTGCCGTTCACGCGCCGCGCCGCGTTCAGCGACGTCAGCCCACGCTTCGTGGTGCAATATGATCTGAACGACGACGTGCATCTCTATGCGTCCGCGTCGCGCGGCTACAAGGCGGGCGGCTTCAACTCGACCGAGATCAATTCCTTCTTCGAGCCGGAAAAAGTGTGGAATTTCGAAGGGGGCTTCAAATCGGAGCTGTTCGATCGGCGGGTGCGGTTCAACCTGTCGGGCTATTATTTCAAGTACAAGAACCGCCAGTCGATCAGCCTGGAGCCGAACACCAACCCCAATTGCCTGCTGACGCCGATTCCGGCCGGAACGGTTTGCCTGCCGCAATATGTGACGCGGTCGGGCGATTCAGAGGCCTATGGCGTGGACCTGGAGACTCAGTTCGTTCTGTCACGGGATCTCCGCATCGGCGTGACGGCGGGCGCGATCAATTCGAAATGGGTGACGCGGATCGAGCAGGGCGTCGACATTTCCGGCCAGCCGACCGGCGAGCCGGCATTCCGGGGCATCGTCAGTGCGCATTACGACCATGACATAGGCCATGGATCGATCTTCGCCGATGCAAGCTACAGCTATACCTCGCACCAGCGGCTGAACGACGCGCAGCGGGCGATCGACGCCACGATCGCCCCGTTCGTCGACTGGTCGAAGCTCGGCGCGCTGCGCTCGTCGCGCGATATCGTCAACGCGAAGATCGGCTGGCGTTCGCCCGACGATCATGTCTCGGTCGCGGTCTATGCCGAGAACCTGCTCGACAAGCGCTATTACCGCACGCTCAATACGATTTCGGCGGATATATTCCAGACGCCCTATGTCCGTGCCGACCGGCCCGGCTTCTACGGGGTCGAACTTGGCTTCAAGTTCTAGAAAATAGGGAGAGGGAATGATGGCGAACAGGATCGCGTTTCTCGGCTGCGTCGCGGCGCTGGCTTTGGTTGGCGGCTGCAGCGGCGGGCCAAAGACGGATGCGCAGGGGTTCGTGATCGATCCCGATTTCGAGAAGAACCTGCAGCAGAAGCTGCTCGATGCGAAGCCCGGTGCGGTGATCGAGATTCCGGCGGGCAAATATGCGTTGAGCCGCAGCCTGAGCCTGACCGCCAATGGCGTGACGGTGAAGGGGGCGGGCATGGACAAGACGATCCTGTCCTTCGCCAAGCAGACCTCGGGCGCCGAGGGCATGCTCGTCACCGGTGACGACTTCACCATCCAGGACCTCGCCTTCGAGGATTCGAAGGGCGACGCGCTGAAGGTCAATGGCGTGAAGAACACCGTGATCCGCCGCGTGCGCGCGGAATGGACCGGGGGCGGCAAGACATCGAACGGCGCCTATGGCCTCTATCCCGTGCAGGTGACCAATGTGCTGATCGAGGGCGCGGTGGTGAAGGGCGCGTCCGATGCCGGCATCTATGTCGGCCAGTCGAATAACATCATCGTCCGCGACAACCGCGCCGAAGGCAATGTGGCCGGCATCGAGATCGAGAATTCGAACAACGCCGATGTCTATGGCAACACCGCGACGGGCAATACCGGCGGCATCCTGGTGTTCAACATGCCGAACCTGCCGGTGCCGGGCAGCAAGACGCGCGTCTACAGGAACAATGTCGTGGCCAACAACCACGCCAATTTCGGCGCGAAGGGCAGCGCGGTCAGCTCGGTGCCGCCGGGATCGGGCGTGATCGTCAATTCGAACGACGAGGTCGAGATCTTCGACAATGACGTGAAGGACAACAAGACCGCCAACGTCATCATCTCGAGCTATTATTCGACCGGCTTCGACACGACGCGGGGCATCGCCGCGGCCTATGATCCCTTCCCGGAGAATATCTATGTCGCGGGCAACCGCTTCTCCGGCGGCGGCGACGATCCCAGTGGCCGTTTCACGCCGATGAAGGCGCTGGGCGGCGGCAGGCTGCCGGACGTGCTGTGGGACGGCTTCGTCAATCCCAAGCTGAAGACGCCCGGGATCTGCGTGCAGAATGGCGAGGCGAAGCTGCTCAACGTCGACGGCCCGGGCAAGTTCGCCAAGCCGCGGATCGAGACCAATGTGGATTGTGCGCCTGCCAGCCGCCTGCCCGAGATCAAGCTGCCCGAAGCGATGACGAAGGACAGCGGCAAGCCATCGTGATCGGCCTGACATGACCTTGCGTTTCCTCGCCGTCCTGCTTGCGGCGCTGTTGCTGAATGCGTGCGGCGGGCGGCCCGATGCGGTGACTTTCCACGCCGAGGGCAATCCGGAAAAACTGTCCGACTGGGGGCTGTTTACCGTGGCGGGCGGGCGCATCGCCGCCCGTCCTGGCAT
>NZ_JBFUDK010000022.1:0-64609 GCF_056404755.1 Sphingomonas sp. P2_B6 | reverse complement strand
GCCGCCCTGCTGTCCGGCTGGCGTGTCGCCCGCCGGCGTGCCGCCGTTGCGCGCGCTGCCGTCGGGCGTGGTGTTCGCACCGTCCTGATTCCGTCGCCTGAATCCGCCTGGCGGCTGAAGTCCGGCGAACGGGTTCGGCCCGGTGCCCGCGCGGAATGCCTCCAGTTCCTTCTGCACCTTCGATTTGATCGGTTTGGAGAAGTTGATGCCCCAGCGCAGCTGTGACCGGCTGCTCTCGGCGAAGTTGATCGGCCGCATGTCGATTCGGGTGAGCTGACCCGATGCGTCGCGGGTGAAGCGGCTCGGGAACGCCGCCTCGATGGCGGCCGTCGCGCTCGGGAAGGCCGCGATCGGATCGTCGGTGCGGCTGGTCACGTAATTGGCGGTGAGGCTCAGGTCGGTTTGCGACCAGGGCTTCAGGGTCAGGCCGATCTTGGTCACATGATTGTTGCTGGCGAGCAGATTGGCGTTGCCGCCGGTCAGCGAGGTGATGTCGACGGTCGTGCCCTGCACATAGTCGAACACGCGCACGTTCGGCGTGGTGATCACTGGATTGCCGAGCTGCTGGGCGCTCGGTGCCTGTTCCTGGTCGGTGTGCGAGACGATGAAGCGCACCGCCTCGACCGGAATCCAGTTCGCGCCATAACCGAGCGTCTGCAGCGTGCCGAAGTCGGAAAGATGGTCCTCGGCCAGGTTGAAATTGGCCGAAAGCCTGCCGAGGAACGGCAGGAAGCCGTTGGTCTTGCTCGCGATCGGGATATCGATGTTGACCTGGCCGTTGACGGTATCGCGCGAGACGGAGCCGGTCTGGTTTCCGGTTGCGCGATACGATCGCGAATCGAAGCCGCTGGTATCCGCGCCGAGCTTGATGCTGGTCGAGACATCGCCCGCCGGCAGTTTGAACAGCGGGCCGTTGAGCAGCGCGTCGACGCCCGCCTCGTTGGAGACGCCATAAGCCCGGTTGGCTGGGCGCGCGCCGACCTCGGAGCCGGAAATGTCGACGCCCGTCTCGCTGAAGGTCTTGGTCTCGCTGCGATCGTAATTGCCGGTGACGGACCAGCGCCATTTGGGACTGATCGAGCCATTCCACGTGGTGCCAAGATGCGCAGTCAGCGTGGAGTTACGCTGTTGCAGCGGCAGGACTCCGTCGAGCGTCGGGTCGGTCACGCCATCGGGCAGGCCGTTGGCGCGCAGGCTGTCGGTATATTCCAGCCGCCCGTTGATCGTCGCCGAGACCTTGCCGATCGGCCGTGCATAGATGGTGTTCGCGCTGAAATCGCGGCTCGAGGCAAGCAGGCTGCGATAGGGGTCCGGATCGGTGATATCGCGCTCATTCTCGGTCAGCCCCGACTGCGCCTCATATTGGAGATGCATGTTGAAGCGGCCGTCACCGCGGATGTGAAGCAGGTCGAGCTCGCCTTGCGCATCGTTGCGCCCGCCGGCTGTCGGCACCCGGTCGGCCAGTTCCACCGTGGTCGCGCGAAAGCGGCGGCGCAGCACGATGTTCACGACTTTCTGGTCGGCGCGATAGCCATATTTGAGCGCGACTTCCTCGGGCAGGATGTCGACACGCGCGATCGCTTCGGTCGGGATGTCGCGGATCTCGGAGAAGCCGGAGATGCGCTTGCCGTTGAGCAGCACCACGGGTGCCCCGCCGCTGCCGCGTCCGCTGGTCGTCTGCGGGGTCAGCTCGTTGAGCAGGTCGGAAAGCGAGCTCACCCCATAGGATCGGATGTCGGCCGGGCCGAGCTGTTCCTCGGGCTGGATATCGCCGATCACCGCGCCGGGCAGGTTGCGCTGGCCGCGCACGATGATGTCCGGCTCGTCGGGATCGGCCTGGTCGTCGCTCTGCGCCGCCGCCGGGGCGGGCGCCGCGTTCGTCGTCTCCTGCGCTGCCGCCAGGGCCGGGGCGCTGGCCGAGGCCAGCAGGAACAGGATGCCGATACGCCGCATGGTCACTCCAACTCGAATCACCGTCGGAGCCCTAGACTCCATTTGTCGCAAGAATGTGCCGGTCCGTGCATTGACCTACGATTGACAGTATTCGGGCGCGCAGCGGATAGCATCCGCATGACCAGTCCCCTGATCGCCGGCATCGAACTTGGCGGCACCAAATGTATCTGCGTTCTCGGCTCCGGCCCGGACGATATCCGCGACGAAGTCCGCATCCCCACGACCACGCCGGACGAAACGCTCGCGGCGGTCGAGGCAGTGCTTGGCCGCTGGTCGGGCTATCAGGCGCTGGGCATCGCCAGTTTCGGCCCGGTCTCGATCGATCCGGTGGTGGCGAACTACGGCTTCATCACCGCGACGACCAAGGCCGGCTGGTCGAACACCGATGTCGGGCGGCGACTCTCGCGCCACGCGAACGTGCCGCTGGGCTTCAACAGCGATGTGGCCGGGGCGGCGCTGGCCGAGGGGCGCTGGGGTGCCGCGCGGGATGTCGCCGACCATGCCTATGTCACCGTCGGCACCGGGATCGGCATCGGGCTGGTGATGGGCGGCGAAACCACGAATGGCCTGTCTCATCCCGAGCTCGGCCATATCCGTCCGGTACGGTTGTCCGGTGATGGCTGGCCCGGCATCTGTCCCTTTCACGGCGACTGTCTCGAGGGTCTCGCATCGGGACCGGCGATCCGGGCGCGGGCAGGGAAGGCCGCGGAGCAGCTCGCCGCGGACGATCCGGTATGGGACGGCGTCGCCCATGCGCTGGCCCAGCTCGCGCACACGCTCGTGCTCACCGGCATCCCGCGCCGGATTGTGATGGGGGGCGGCGTGATGGTCGGCACGCCCCATCTTTTCCCGCGCATCCGCGAGAAACTGGTCGCGAGCCTGGGCGGCTATGTCGCGGCCCCCGGTCTCGACCCGATCGAGGCTTATGTCGTGCCCGCCGCGCTCGGCAACCATGCCGGGCCGCTCGGCGCGATCGAACTCGGCATCCGGGCGCTTCGCCCCGCTGCGCCCGGGAAAAAATAGGTCAGGCCCGCTCCAGCGCGGTGCCGAACGGCAATATCTCCTCGTACCGCGCCAGTGCCGGCGCGCCGATCACCCGCGCTCCCCGGCGCAACAGGAAGGCGTGGCGAACGATTTCCGCCTGTTGCTCGATGCCGTAACGGCGCAGCGGCAGGCCGGGCCGGATCGCATAGTCGTACCGGCAAAAGGGGTGCCGCCTGATCGGCAGGCTGATGCCCTTCTGGTGCTGCCAGACATGAGTCATCTCATGGATGAACAGTCCCTGGTCGTCGAGCGACCCGGCGGCGAAATCGTCGCGGTAGCGGCTGCCCCCGGGATGGAAATGGATCGATCCGGTCGGCGCCATCACCGTTTCGCGCGGCTGGAAGAACGCCCATTTGCGCCGCGTGACTCGCACTTGCGCATAATCGATCGCGTCGCCGAACACGCTTCGCGCCAGCGCGATCTCGCCCGCGGTCAGCGGGCGGCCGGAGCGGTCGGCGCTCAACTTCCCGGCGAAGCCTCGCCGGCACCGACGGCGGTGGCCTTGTAGGTGACGCGCTGGCCGTCGGCGAAGGTGAACAGCAAGGGCACCGGCGCGCCCGGCCTGATGCCGGGGTTCAGATCGAACAGCATCACATGCTTGCCGCCCGGCGCGAAGGCGACCTCGCCTCCGGCGGGCAGGGCGACCTGCTGAATCGGCTTCATCGAGGCCATCGATCCTGTCTGCATCGATTCGTGCATCTCGGCGCGGATCGAGACGTCGCTGGTCACACTGACCAGAGTCGCGTCGGCGGGTCCGCCATGCAGTGTGAAATACGCCGCCGCCGGCCCGCGCGGCACCGCGGCCAGCCTCACCCAGGCCTTGGTGACATGGATTTCGTTGGGACTCTCGCAGCCGGCAAGCGCCAGCAGGACACCAAGGAGGGCAGGGATACGCATCATATTCTCCCGCTTCGGGAATGTTGTCCGGCCTCTAGGGTCCCTACTCTCGTCCCGCAACGGCCGTGATCGCCCGGAGAGGGGCGCTGGCAAGGAAGGTTGCGCCGTCGCGGGCTGGTAGGCCCGCGCAMGCAGCCTGACGCCGCCAGCGCCCCTCTCCGGGCGACCGCTTCGCGGCGGGCGGCTTTTGGCGTGATGCGGCGTCGCGCGCCAAGAGTCCTTTGGGGTCACGATGAATCTTCATCGCTCCCTCCTTGCTCCTAGCCTCACGCCAAAATCCGCTCCGTCACGGTCATTGCGGGACGAGAGTAGGGACCCTTGGGGAGTCGAAAATCTTGCGGCAAGCGAAAGCCCCCCTATATCGCCAGCAGTAAGTGCCGCGTCGCCCAGTCAGGGGGCGCGGTCGAGAGGCAATTTTTTTGAAGACGGGGGCCGAAGAGGACCATGGCTAAAGTAATCGGTATCGATCTGGGCACGACCAACAGCTGCGTTTCCGTGATGGAAGGCGGCAAGCCCAAGGTCATTGAGAATGCGGAAGGGGCGCGCACCACGCCCTCGATCGTCGCGTTTGCCAAGGATGGCGAGCGGCTGATCGGTCAGCCGGCCAAGCGCCAGGCGGTGACCAATCCCGAGAACACGATTTTCGCGGTGAAGCGCCTGATCGGCCGCCGCTTCGACGATCCGGTGACCAAGAAGGACACCGAGCTGGTTCCGTACCACATCGTCAAGGGCCCGAATGGCGACGCCTGGGTCAAGGCCGGCGGCAAGGATTATTCGCCGGCGCAGATCTCCGCCTTCACGCTGCAGAAGATGAAGGAAACSGCCGAGGCCTATCTCGGCGAGACGGTGACTCAGGCGGTCGTGACCGTTCCTGCTTACTTCAACGACGCGCAGCGCCAGGCGACCAAGGACGCCGGCCAGATCGCCGGCCTCGAAGTGCTGCGCATCATCAACGAGCCGACCGCGGCGGCGCTGGCCTATGGCCTCGACAAGCAGGACGGCAAGACGATCGCGGTCTATGACCTTGGCGGCGGCACCTTCGACATCTCGGTGCTCGAGATCGGTGACGGCGTGTTCGAGGTGAAGGCCACGAACGGCGACACCTTCCTCGGCGGCGAGGATTTCGACGACAAGATCCTGCGCTTCCTGGCCGAAGACTTCAAAAAGGCCGAAGGCATTGACCTGACCAAGGACAAGCTGGCGCTGCAGCGGCTGAAGGAAGCGGCCGAAAAGGCGAAGATCGAGCTGTCGTCCGCCGCGACGACCGAGGTCAACCTGCCCTTCATCACCGCTGACCAGAATGGCCCGAAGCATCTGGTGAAGACGATCACCCGCGCCGATCTGGAGCGGCTGGTCGAGGATCTGATCCAGCGCACGCTCGAGCCGTGCCGCAAGGCGCTGGCCGATGCGGGTCTGAAGGCAGCCGACATCGCCGAAGTGGTGCTGGTGGGTGGCATGACCCGCATGCCCAAGGTGCGCCAGGTCGTGAAGGATTTCTTCGGCAAGGAACCGCATTCGGGCGTCAACCCGGACGAGGTCGTCGCCATGGGCGCCGCGATCCAGGCCGGCGTGCTGCAGGGCGACGTCAAGGACGTGCTGCTGCTCGACGTGACGCCGCTGTCGCTGGGCATCGAGACGCTGGGTGGCGTGTTCACCCGCATGATCGACCGCAACACCACCATCCCGACCAAGAAGTCGCAGACCTATTCGACCGCTGACGACAATCAGCAGGCCGTGACGATCCGCGTCTTCCAGGGCGAGCGYGARATGGCCGCCGACAACAAGRYSCTCGGCCAGTTCGACCTGGTCGGYATCCCGCCGGCGCCGCGCGGCGTGCCGCAGATCGAGGTCACYTTCGACATCGACGCCAACGGCATCGTCAAYGTKTCSGCCAAGGACAAGGGCACGGGCAAGGAGCAGCAGATCCGCATCCAGGCCTCGGGTGGCCTGTCGGATCGCGACATCGACCAGATGGTCCGCGACGCCGAGCAGTTCGCCGAGGAGGACAAGAAGCGTCGTGAGGCAGCCGAGGCGAAGAACACGCTCGACAGCCTGATCCACACCACCGAGCGCCAGCTCGCCGACAATGGCGACAAGGTCGACGCGTCGCTCAAGGCCGAGATCGAGGCGGCGGTGGCCACGGCCAAGACGGCGGTCGAGGGCGGCGATCCGGAAGCGATGCGCGAGCAGGCCAATGCCCTGCAGCAGGTCGCGATGAAGCTCGGCCAGGCGATCTACGAGAAGCAGGCCCAGTCGGAAGCTTCGCCTGCCGCCGATGCGGCGCAGGAAGCTCCTGCCGAGGACGTGGTCGACGCCGAATTCTCGGAAGTCGACGATACCAAAGCGTAACTTGTTGCGTTCCCCCCGTTATTCCTGCGATGAGCAGGGGTAACGGGGAGGGCGGGGGCCCAAGATGACCACCGAAGTCGATTTTTACGAATTGCTCGAATGCGAGCGCACAGCGGACGATGCCACGCTGAAGGCATCCTATCGCAAGCTCGCCATGAAATATCACCCCGACAAGAATGACGGGTGCAAGGACAGCGAGTCCCGTTTCAAGGCGATCAGCGAGGCCTATGATTGCCTCAAGGACCCGCAGAAACGTGCGGCCTATGATCGTTTCGGCCATGCCGCGTTCCGCAATGGCGGTGGCGGCGCCGGTGCGGGCGCGCAGGATTTCGGCGCGTTCAGCGACATCTTCGAAAATATCTTCGGCGAGTTCATGGGCGGCGGCGGGCGGGCCCCGCGCGGCGCGCGGCGCGGCGCCGATCTGCGCTACGACATGGAGATCACGCTCGAGGACGCGTTCCGCGGCAAATCGACCGACATCACCGTCGACGTTTCGGCCTCCTGCGATTCGTGCAAGGGCACCGGCGCCAATCCCGGCACCAGCGCCAAGGCCTGCGGCACCTGTGCCGGGCACGGCAAGGTGCGCGCCCAGCAGGGTTTCTTCGTGGTCGAGCGGACCTGCCCAAGCTGTCACGGCGCGGGCCAGGTCATCTCCGATCCGTGCAGCGCCTGTCGCGGCGAGGGCCGGGTCGAAAAGACCAAGACGCTTACCGTCAATATCCCGCCCGGCGTCGACGAGGGCACGCGGGTGCGGCTGACCGGCGAGGGCGAGGCCGGCGCGCGCGGGGCGCCTCCGGGCGATCTCTACATCTTTCTGCACGTGCAGCGGCACGCGCTGTTCGAGCGCGAGGGCACGACCCTGTTCGCCCGCGCGCCGATCAGCTTCACCACCGCGTCGCTGGGCGGCGAGATCCGCATCCCCGGGCCGGACGGCGAGCGCCACACGATCAAGATCCCGGCCGGCACCCAGAGCGGCCGCGAGCTGCGCCAGCGCGGCGCGGGCATGCCCGTGCTGCAGGGCCGCGGTCGCGGCGACCTGGTGATCCGGGTCGAGGTCGAGACACCGACCAAGCTGACAGCCCGGCAGCGCGAACTCCTCGAACAGTTCCGCGCCACCGAAACCGGCGAGGAAAACCCGCAGACCACGAGCTTCTTCAAGAAGGTGAAGAGCGCGCTCGGCTGACCCTATGAATACCCCTCCCGCTTGCGGGAGGGGTCAGGGGAGGGCCTGTGCGATCAACCAATCCCGAAACTGTCGACCAGTTCAACCGCCAACCGCACCGGCACGACCGGCGTGGCGCAGCGCGATGCCAGATCGGCCTGATAGGCCTGGAAAGACGGCAGTCCGGTCACCGCATCGGCGCTCTCGTCGGCCAGATTGACGAACAGGTGGATAAATTCGTCCCCGTCGCGGAACAGGGCATAGCCCACCTTATCGGGCGCGTTGGCGCGTACCTCGTCGAACACGGCGCGCGCCAGCCGTTCATTCTCGTCCGACGTCTCGGCTTTGGTCGCATAGCGTACCAGCGTCACTCTCTGCATGATGTGGGTTCCTTATCGACGCGGCATCGCGTCGGAGGATGAGACGGTGCCGATCCCGCAAAGGATTCGGCGGTCGAAAAAGAATCCTCACCCGAATCCTTTGCGTCTCCCGCGGCGTCCCTGGGCTAGAGGAAAAGTGGAGGTGCGTGTGACGGACCGGTTGAACGACTGGCTGGGTGAGATGCGGCCGCGGCTGCACCGTTATGCCGCGCGCATGATGGGGTCGGCCTTTGATGGCGAGGACGTCGTCCAGGATGCGCTCGCCAAGGCAGCCGAAGCACTCGGCGCCGGCGCGCAGGTGGCCGAGCCCGACGCCTGGATCTTCCGCATCGTCCACAATACCGCGCTCGATGCGCTACGCCGCAGGCGGCGGCAGGAGGCGCGCGATGCTCTTGCCGTCTCGGACGATGCGTCCACCGAAGAGGCCGACCGGCGGATCGCGGTGGAGGCCGGGCTGGGCAGCTTCCTCCATCTCGTGCCGGCACAGCGATCGGCCGTGGCGCTCGTCGATGTGCTGGGTCACTCGCTCGCCGAAACCGCGGCGATTCTCGGCATGACGGTCCCAGCGGTCAAAGCAGCGCTTCATCGCGGGCGGGTCAGGCTGCGCGCGCTTGCGCAACAAGCGGAAATATCGGCGGTCATCGCGCCTGCCGAGCGCGCGCGCCTTCGCGCCTATGCCGACCGCTTCAACGCCCATGACTGGGATGCCCTGCGCGCCTTGCTGGCCGAGGATGTGAAGCTGGATCTCGCCAATCGGACGACGCTGTCCGGTGCGCGCGACGTGTCGATTTATTTCACGCGCTACGCTGCGCTGCCGGACTGGCGGGCAAGTGTGGGCATCGCGGAGGGGCGTCCGGCATTGCTGATCCGGAAGCGTGGGGACGAGTCAGGTCCACCCATTTTTGTCGTGCTGCTCGATTGGCGCGGGGATCGGATCGCGGTGATCCGCGACTTCCACTACGCCACCTATATCATGGAAGGATTGAGCTGGTCGGCCATCCCGCCGGCCTAGCCACCCCTTTAGACAAGGGGTGGGCGGGCCGATGGATCAGAGGCTTACGACCTCGACCACCAGCGCAAGAGCCGTGAACGTCAGCATGGTGCTGACCACGGTTTCAAAGAAGCGCATGGTAGGGTCTCCGATGCCGGAAAAGTCCGGCTAGGCCCTATGTGGAGATTGTTGCGGACTCTCGCAATATTGTTACGCGCCTTCGCAGTTGCAGCATTTGCAATCGCTTCATCGACAAATCGACACGCTTCGCCGCCCGATCAGTGACATCTTGATTCAATAACCAGTCCCGAACACCCGGTCGAAGATCGTATCGACATGCTTCAGGTGATAACCGAGGTCGAACTTGTCCTCGATCTCTGCGGGCGACAGCGCCGCAGTCACCTCGGGATCGGCCTTGAGCAGCTCGAGCAGCGACAGCTCGCCGTCCGATTCCCACACCTTCATCGCGTTGCGCTGAACCAGGCGATAAGCGTCCTCGCGGCTCACCCCCGCCTGAGTCAGCGCCAGCAGCACGCGCTGCGAATGGACCAGCCCGCCCATCTTGTTGAGGTTCTTCTCCATCCGCGCCGGATAGACCAGTAGCTTGTCCATCACGCCCGTCAGCCGCGCCAACGCGAAGTCGAGCGTGATCGTCGCGTCCGGCCCGATATAGCGCTCGACCGACGAATGGCTGATGTCGCGCTCATGCCACAGCGCGACATTCTCCAGCGCCGGCGTCACATAACCGCGCACCATGCGCGCCAGGCCGGTGAGGTTCTCGGTCAGCACCGGATTGCGCTTGTGCGGCATCGCCGAAGAGCCCTTCTGTCCTGGCGAGAAATATTCCTCCGCCTCCAGCACTTCGGTGCGCTGCAGATGGCGGATCTCGGTCGCGAGCCGCTCGATCGAACTGGCGATCACGCCCAAGGTCGCGAAGAACATCGCATGCCGGTCGCGCGGGATGACCTGAGTCGAGACCGGCTCGACGCTCAGCCCCAGCTTCTCGGCGACATAGCTTTCCACGAACGGATCGATATTGGCGAAGGTCCCGACCGCGCCCGAAATCGCGCAGGTCGCGATATCGGCGCGCGCCGCGACGAGCCGCGCGCGGTTGCGGTCGAACTCGGCATAAGCCTGGGCGAGCTTGAGGCCGAACGTCACCGGCTCGGCATGGATGCCGTGGCTGCGCCCGATCGTCGGGGTCATCTTGTGCTCGATCGCGCGGCGCTTCAGCACCACCAGCAGCGCGTCGATATCGGCGATCAATATGTCGCTCGCGCGCGCCAGCTGCACTGCGAGGCAGGTGTCGAGCACGTCGGACGAGGTCATGCCCTGATGCATGAAGCGCGCCTCGGGCCCGACATGCTCGGCGACGTTGGTCAGGAAGGCGATCACGTCATGCTTGGTCTCACGCTCGATCTCGTCGATCCGGTCTACCTCGAACGCGCCCTTCTCCCAGATCGCCTTCGCGGCTTCCTTGGGGACTACGCCCAATTCGGCGAGCGCGTCCGTCGCGTGCGCTTCGATCTCGAACCAGATGCGGAATCGGGCTTCGGGCGTCCAGATGGCGACCATGTCGGGGCGTGAGTAGCGTGGCACCATGGCAACGGTTCCTGAAATTCCGGTTTCTGTTCGTCGCGAATCCTGAACGGACTCGCGATGAGCCGCGCGTTAGCAGGGACGAGGCGAAGCTTCAAATCGAGAAAAAATGAACTATCTCGGTCGCTGAGGGGTTTTATCTTCAAGTCTTGGTCAACGGGAAATTGACCGGCTTATGTATCTTGAAGTAACACCAACGGAGAGAGCACATGTTGAAATATATTCTTCTTGCCAGCGCCATGACGATTTCTGTCCCTGTTCTGGCACAGGATAAGCCTGCCGATACCCAGACGGCGCCGACTACTCAGACCGCACCGGTGCAGACTGCGCCTGAGGCGACTCCGGCCGCACCCGATGCTACGGCACCCGAGACGGCCTCGCCCGTCGACCAGGCGATGAGCCCGGTTGCGCCGGTGACGGACCAGACCGCGCAGACCACGCCGCAACAGACCCCGGTCGATCCGGCGGCGGCGCCCGCTCAGACCGCCCAGGCTACGCCGGCCCCTGCTGAACCTGCCGCGGCGCCGGTCCAGACCGCGTCCCAGCCGGCCACCAGCGCCGCCCAGATCGCTCAGGTGGTGAGCACCGAGTTCCCGACCTATGACAAGGACTCGAACGGGTCGCTCAACGAGACCGAGTTCAGTTCGTGGATGGTCGCGCTGAAGACGGCGAGCGATCCGACGACCAAGGCGGAGAGCGCTGCGACCAAGACCTGGGTCAACCAGGCCTTTGCCAGCGCCGACACCGACAAGAGCAAGTCGCTGTCGAAAACCGAGCTCACCGGGTTCCTGACCAAGGGCTCGTAAAGCTACCTAGCGGGACGCGCAGTCCCTCCGGGGCGGCCGTCGGACCTTCGGGCCCGGCGGCCGTTCGCCGTTTCGGCCGATCATCCCCACCACGGCTCGCCCGGCGCAAGGTTCGCGCGCAGATACGCCTCGTCCATATCGAGCCCGAGCCCAGGCTCGTGCGACACCGCCATGTGCCCGCCCTTAATGACCAGCGGGTTCGCCTTCGCCCATTTGAAATCGACCGCGCGGCGCGAGCATTCGATCCGCGGGCAGTTGAACAAGGCCGCTGCCAATTGCTGCGACGCCATGTTGAGCAGCAGCCCGCTGACATTGTGCAGCGCGACCGGGATGCGGTAGCGCGCCGCCATCTCCGCGATCATCCTCGTACCGGTGATGCCGCCCGAATTGATGATGTCGGGCTGGAAGATGTCGACGGCCTGATTCTCCAGGAACGGCACGGCAAATTCCGCCAGCTCCATATTCTCGCCGGTCATGATCGGCACCTTGGTCGCGCGGCGCAGCGCGTTCCACCCTTCCGACCAGGCCGAGGCGAGCGGATCCTCGAAATAGAGCGGACGGATCGGCTCCACCGCCCGCGCGATGCCGATGGCGCTCGGCACGTCGAACTCGCAATGGCAATGGACCAGGATGTCGATGTCGTCGCCGAACGCCTCGCGCGCCAACGCATAGGCGCGCTCCATCCTGCGGAAATCCTGCGGGCCCAGCGACGGCGTATATTGCTGCATCGGCACGCCGAGCACGTGATGCGTGTCGACCTTGTACGCCTGGAACCCCCATGGGTCGGCCGCGAGTTGCTGCACCCGGTCGCGCCATTCTGCCTTGTCGAGATAATTGCCGCCCGGGCAGTGCGAATAAAGATCGATCTCCTCGCGGAAATTGCCACCGAGCAGCTTCGATACGGGCTGGTTCAGGATCTTGCCCGCCAGGTCCCACAAGGCCATGTCGATGCCGCTCAGCACGCGGATCGCCCGACCGCGCTGCTCATAGGCATAGAACATGTTGTGGAAATGGACCTGGATGGCCAGCGGGTCCTTGCCGATCAGCCCGAGATGCGGAAGGCGGCCCCCGCCATTATAGGCCGCGATCACTGACCGCGCCGTCGGCCCGTCCGCGCCGCACTCGCCATAGCCGCTGATCCCGGCATCGGTCTCGATCCTGATGAGGGTCTGCCCCTCCTTCAGCCGCATCGCCGTGATCGCGGTGATCTTCACCAGCCCGCGTGCAGGCGCCGCAAGGGCGTCGAGCGTCCCGAACAGCGGCGCAAGGGCGACAGCGCCGAGCGCTTTCAGGAGATCGCGACGGCGCATGGCATGTGGCCCATGATTTCAGACAGGCAAGGCTATCCGGGCAGGAATCGCGACGTCAATCGACCGCCCCTTGGCGTTCCTCAAAAGCTGAGAGGGAAGCAGAGAGCGACCCGTTCCACCGTCATGCCGGACTTGTTCCGGCATCCATGTTTCCTCGTACGCACCCGGCGTTGCGTTTTCCGGAACGATGGACCCCGGGGACAAGCCCGGGGTGACGGGAGTGAGGGGGTGACGCCGGTCGACTTTGTCCCTTCGCCCTACATCAACCCCAGCGCCCGCAGGCTGGAATGACCGCTCGTGCCCATGATGATATGGTCGTGCACGGTAATGCCCATGCGCTTCCCGCCCTCCACCATGTTGCGCGTGATCTCGATATCGGCCCGGCTCGGCGTAGGATCGCCGCTTGGATGGTTGTGGACCAGGATAAGCGCCGCCGATCCCAGGTCCATCGCCCGCTTGATCACTTCGCGGACATAGACCGCCGCTTCGTCGATCGACCCCTCGCTCATCAGCTCGTCGCGGATCAGCATGTTCCTGGTGTTGAGGTGAAGCACCCGCACCCGCTCATGGATATGGTGGGCCATGTCGGCGCGAAGATAATCGAGCAGCGCCTGCCAGTTGGACAGCACCGGCCGCGCCGCCACCTCGGCGCGCAGCAGGCGAAGCGCGATGGCATGCGCTACCTTGACCGCCGCGACCGACGTTTCGCCCATGCCCTTCACGCGCCCGAGCGCTTCATGGTCGGCCGTCAGCAGCCCGCCCATCCCGCCGAATTCGGCGAGCAAGGCCTTGGCCAGCGGCTTGGTGTCGCGTCTCGGAATAGCCAGCGCGAGCAGATATTCGATCAGCTCATGATCGAGCAGCGCGTCCGATCCGCCCTCGCTCAGCCGCTGGCGCAGGCGGGCACGGTGGCCGCTATTGTCATTGTCGGGAACGCTCATCCTTTGTCCGAGACTAGGGGCAGCGATGGGCACGCGCAATTGCGCATCCCGCGACGCCTGTTACGTGTTCCCTTATAGTCGGGCTGCAACCGTGGTTCCTGCGTCCTGCACGGCCTGCGAGCGAAAATCCCATGAAGCGAGTATTTGATGCCGGTCGGTTCAGGTCCGTGGAATGAACCTCGCGATTGATCGGCGTTCCGTATCGGAAGATTCTCCGACGCAGCTTACCGACCGGGACCGGCGCTGGTGGGAGAGTCGCACAGCGGCGACCTTCGCTATTCTGCTCACGGCATTGCCGTTGCTGATGCCGGCCATCCCGCCTTTGACCGATCTGCCCGGCCATATCGGTCGTTTCCGGATCATGGCGGAGGCTGGGTCATTGCCGCTTGCGCAGCATTATGCGGTTCATTGGGCCCTGGTCGGCAATCTCGGTGTGGACGGAATAGTGCTCGCTTTGGCCCCCGTCATGGGGCTTGAGCCAGCGACGAAGCTGGTCGTGCTGACCATCCCGATGCTGACGGTCGCCGCGATGCTGTGGCTTGCGCGGGAGGTACATGGCAGGCCGCCGCCGACGGCTGCCTTTGCGTTCCCGCTCGCTTATGCCTTTCCGTTCCAGTCGGGCTTTGTGAACTTCTCGCTCGCTTCAGCGCTGGCGCTGGCTGGTCTCGCCCTCTGGATCAGGCTGGCGCACAGGGCGCGGCCTTGGACGCGGCTGGTCCTGTTCGTGCCTATTTCCGCGCTGGTCTGGGTCAGCCATTCCTTTGGTTGGGCAATGCTGGGCTTGTTCGTGTTCGGGGCGGAATGGGCGTTGCGACGGCGCGCGGGCCTCAACCCATGGCGTGCCGGTTCCCATGCGGCGTTGATGTGTGTTCCGATGGCGCTGCCTGTGCTGTTGACGGTCGCGGCTGGCGAAAACCGGCTGACCGGGGCGACCGGCGACTGGTTCGATTGGCCGTTGAAGCTGTTCTGGGCAATGTCGCTGCTTCGCGAACGGTGGCAGCTCTACGATATTCTCGGCGCCGGTTTGCTTTATCTTCTCCTGGCGCTTGCCCTTCGCTCGCGCGCTCTGTCCTTCTCGCCGGTGTTGGCGGCGCCCGCCCTGCTTGGCGGAGTCGCCTTCATTCTGTTGCCCGCTTTCTATGCAGGGGCATCCTGCGTCGATATGCGCGTGCTGCCCGCCACCGTGGCGGTGGCCGTCCTCGCGATCAGGATAGGCCCAAGGGCAGACCGGCTTGCGGGCCGGCTGGCGCTCGCGGCGGCGGCCTTCTTTCTGGTGAGGACCGCCACCTCGACGATCGCGCTCGATCTTTTCGCCCAGCGCCAGGAAGAGGCGTTGCGCGCGGTGCCGTTGTTTCCGGAAGGGGCGGCGGTGCTGGTGCTGGTCGACGAGCCGGCGGCGGACAATTGGAACAATCCGCGACTGAGCCATATTGCCGGGATCGCGATTGCGCGCCGACGCGTCTTCACCAACGAACAATGGTCGCTGGCGGGGCAACAACTTGTCCGTCCCCTGCACCCGGCCGCGGCCCCTTATGATCGGGATCCGTCTCAGCTCGTCTATCCGCCGACGGTGCCGGGGAGCCCTGGCCTGGGTCGTGCGATCCGCGATTTCGATCGAGGGACGTTTGGCTATGTCTGGACGATCGGCTTTCCGGTCGGACGGGTTCAGGCCGCCGATCTGGCACCGGTCTGGTCGGACGGCCGCTCCGCCGTCTACAGGGTCGTTTCGAGCGGACACCGGTAGCGCCGTCGGGGGTAGGATACGTCGGGCACGGCTGCCATTTTCCCTTTCGGGAACGCTCATCGGGGTTCGGGAATTGGAGACCGGGTGGCCACGCGCAATTGCACGTGCCTGGGCGTGCCCTATGCTGAAGAGCGCGTGCCCTTGTGCCGCAACCGGGAGTGGCGAGCTGAGTCTGGACGAAGCGATCGAGGATAAGCCCCGCTGGCGGCGGGTGCGCCGGGTCGTGCTCGTCGTGGCGCTGGTCCTGCTCGCCGGGCTGGTCGCGCTCTGGACTCAGCGCAAGCCGATTGCGTCAAGCTATATCGACAAGGCGCTCACGGGCTATGGYGTGCCTGCGCGCTACAAGATCGCCGATCTCGGCCTCAACCGCCAGCGCCTGACCAACGTATCGATCGGGGATCCGGCGCACCCCGATCTCGTCGCTGACTGGATCGAGCTGCGCACCAGCATCGGCCTGTCCGGCGCCACCGTCACCGCGATCCGTGCGGGCCATGTCCGGATGAACGCGCGGCTGATCGACGGCAAGCTGTCGCTCGGCGCGCTCGACAAGCTGATGCCAGCGCCTTCGGGCAAGCCTTTCGCGCTGCCCGCGCTCTTTGCCGATGTGCAGGATGCACGGATCAGGCTGGTCGCGCCGCAGGGCGTGATCGGCATCAAGCTGAGCGGGCAGGGCAAGCTGAATGACGGTTTTGCCGGTCAGGTCGCGGCCATCACCGAACGGCTCGATCTCGGCGGCTGCGTCAGCGGCCCCGCGACGGCGGTGCTGGCGGTGCGTATCGCCTCGGCGCGCCCGACCTTGCGCGGGCCGGTCCATGCCGGGAAGCTCGATTGCGCGGGTGCCGTGCTGAGCGATGCCGGCGCCGACATCTCGGTGACGCTGGAGCAGGCGCTGGACGGCTGGCGCGGGGACGCGAAGCTCTCTGTGGCGAAGATTCGCCATCCGTCCGCCGAGCTCCACACCCTCACCGGCACGATCGATTTCGCCGGCAAGGCGGACGGCACGGCCGGCAAGCTCGACCTTGTGTCGGGCATTGCCGCGTCTCGGGGTATTGCCGCCGATTCGACCACGCTCACCGGGACCTACCGGTTCGGCACGGCGGGCATCGCGTTCGAGGGCAAGGCCGGTGCCCGCCATGCCCTGTTGGGCAAGCTGATGCGGGCCCGGCTGGCCACCTATCGCGACAAGGGCGCGGGCACGCCAGTGGGGCCGCTGGTCCACAAGGCAGTCGACGCCGCGGTGGCCGCCGCGCAATCCGCCGATCTCGACGCCGATATCGCCGTTTCGCTCGACGGCGGACGCGGCCAGGCCAGGGTCTCGCGTCTCCAGCTTGCAAGTGCCTCCGGCGCCTGGGCGACGATCGCCGGTGGAGAAGGCATTGGCTATGCCTGGCCGGGTGGGGGCGTACGGTTCGACGGCTCGGTCGATCTGGGCGGCGGGAACCTCCCGACCGCCACGATCCGCGTCGCGCAGGCGGTGGCGGGCGGGCCAGTGAGCGGCACCGCGACCATGCAGCCCTATGCTGCCGGCAATGCCCGCCTCGCGCTGACGCCGGTCAGCTTCGCCGCGACGCCAAGCGGCACGACCCGTATCGCGACGCGCGTCACTCTGTCGGGGCCGCTCGCCGACGGGCGCATCGACAATCTCGTCCTGCCGGTGAACGGCCTGTGGGACGGGCGCGACCGGCTCCAGATCAATCGCACCTGCGCGCCGCTGTCGGTCGGTGCGCTTGCCCTATCGAGCTTCAGGCTGGGGCGGACATCCGCGACTCTATGCCCGGTCGACGGCGCGATGTTCCGTCTCGACGGCGGTCGCATCGGCGGCGGGGTCCAGTCCGGCGCGCTGCGCCTGTCGGGCGCGATCGGCAGTTCGCCGCTCACCCTGTCCACCGCCAGCCTCCTGCTCCGGCTGCGCGATACCCGCGCCGATCTGCGCCATGTCGATGTTCGCATCGGCGCGCCCGACCGCCTCACCCAACTCTCCTTCGCGCGAGTCGAAGGCGGCCTGTCCGGGGGCACCATGGCCGGCACGATCGAGGGCGGTTCAGGGCGCATCGCCAATGTGCCGCTGCTGATGTCGGAAGCGCAGGGGCGCTGGACCTTCGCCAAGGGCGCGCTCGACCTGACCGGCGGCACGCTCAAGGTTGCCGACGCCGATCCGCAGCCGCGCTTCGAGCCGCTCGCCGGCAGCGACGTGGCGCTCCGTCTCGCCGACAACCGGATCACCGCCACCGGTCGGCTGAGCACGCCCGAAAAACAGGTCTTCGTCAGCGGTGTCGCGATCGAGCATGATCTGTCGAACGGCAGCGGCCATGCCGACCTGACCGTTCCCGGCATCACCTTTGGCGAGGCGTTTCGGCCCGAACAGCTCACTTCGCTGACCAAAGGCGTGATTCAGAATGTGGTCGGTACCGTCTCGGGCGAAGGCCATATTCGCTGGAACCAGGCCGGGGTGACGAGTGACGGCGTGTTCCGCACCCCCGGCACCGATCTCGCCGCCGCCGTGGGACCGGTCACTGGCATCGCCGGCGAGATCCGCTTCACCGATCTGCTCAACCTGGAGAGCGCGCCCGGCCAGATCGCGACGATCAAGACGATCAATCCCGGCATCGCGGTCAATGACGGCACGATCCGCTACCGGCTGCTCGCCGGCACGCGAGTCCAGATCGAGGAAGGGCGCTGGCCCTTTGCCGGCGGGTCGCTGGTGCTCGAGCCGACCATGCTCGATTTCGGCCAGAGCATCGAGCGCCGCATGACCTTCACCGTCACCGGCATGGATGCCGGCCAGTTCCTCCAGCAGTTCGATTTCAAGAACCTCAACGCGACCGGCGTGTTCGACGGCACCTTGCCGATGGTCTTCGACGAACAGGGTGGGCGGATAGAGCATGGCCGGCTGACGGTGCGCCCCGGCGGCGGCACGATCGCTTATGTCGGCGAGGTCAGCCAGAAGGATGTCGGTTTCTGGGGCAATCTCGCCTTCCAGGCGCTCAAATCGCTGCGCTATCGCAGCCTCGAGCTGGTGATGAACGGTCCGCTCGCGGGCGAGATGATCACTGAGGTGCGCTTCGAAGGCGTCGGCCAGGGCGAAGGGGCGAAGCGCAACTTCATCCTCGACCGGCTGCAGAAGCTGCCGTTCATCTTCAACGTGCGGATCAAGGCACCCTTTCGCGGCCTGATCGATGCGACCGCGTCCTTCTACGACCCGAAACGCCTGGTGCAGCGCAACCTGCCCGCCCTGCTCGAGGAGCAGCGCAAGCGCGGCAAGCCGCCCGAGGAAACTCCGCCCGCGATCCAGCCCATTCAGCCTGCCGAAAGCGAGAAACTGCCATGACCGAAACAGGATTGACGAAACGAGAGTGGAGACCGACGAGGTACGGGATGAAGAGAATGCTTTCGATCATGGCCCTGGGCGCCACCGCCGCAACCACCGGTTGCGTCAACGTGACCGCGCCGGACAAGCCGATCGAGATCAACCTCAACATCAACGTGACTCAGGAAGTCGTCTATCGGCTCGACGGCGAGGCGAAGGCGTTGATCCAGCAGAATCCGGGAATTTTCTGATGAAGAAGATGATGAAGCTGATGACGATCGCGGCGGCCGTTGGGGTCGCGGGCCTTGCCACGGCGGCCTATGCGCAGCGCGACCCCGCCTATCAGGCGGCGCGCGCGGCCGGCCAGGTGGGTGAGCAGCCCGACGGCTATCTCGGCATCGTCGGTGCCGGCACCCCGGATCTGCGCACGCTGGTCAACAGCATCAACATCCAGCGCAAGGCGAAATATACCGAGAGCGCCGCGTCGGGCGCGACGGTGGAGCAGATGGCGTTCGTCAGCGGCTGCAACCTGATCCTGAAGACCGCGCCGGGCGAGAAGTACAAGACGCCGGGCGGTATCTGGGCGACCCGCGGCGCCGGCCCGCCGGAACGCGATTCCCGCTGCGTCTGATCTCCGGCGTCGCCGATCAGTCTCCCGGACGCGCCCATTCCTTGTTGATGCCGAGCGCGGCCAGCGTGCAGACCGCACCGGACAGCAGGTACACGCCCACTGACCACAGGCCGAACCGGCTCGCCAGGGTCAGCGCGACCAGCGGCGCGAAGCCGGCGCCGATCAGCCAGGCGAGATTGGCGGTGAGCGCCGCGCCGGTATAGCGGCGCTCGCGCGAGAAGCTGCCGTTTACCACGCCCGAGGACTGGCCGAAGGCAAGGCCGAGCAGCACGAACCCGCCCAGCATGTACAGCGTCTCGCCAAAGCCGCCCGCGTTGAGCAGTTGCGGGGCGAAGCCGCTATAGGCGCCGATCAGCACCGCGGAGACGCCCAGCACCGCGCGGCGCCCCACCCGGTCGGCGATGATGCCCGAGGCGAGCATCGACAACACGCCGACGCCCGCGCCGATCATCTCGATCAGCAGGAAGCGAACCGTGCCCTCGCCGGTGTAGAGCACGACCCAGGACAGGGGGAACACCGTCACCAGGTGGAACAGCGCGAAGCTCGCCAGCGGCGCGAAGGCGCCTAGCAGGACGGTGCGGCCTTCCTCGCGCAGCGTCTCGCCGATCGGCGCGGGCTGCAGTTCGCGGCTCTCGAACAGATGCTCGAAGTCCGGCGTGGCGACGATGCGCAGGCGGGCGAACAGCGCGACCACGTTGATCGCGAAGGCGACGAAGAAGGGATAACGCCAGCCCCAGCTCAGAAAGTCGGCGGTGGTCAGGGTCGCGAGGAAAAAGGCGAACAGGCCGGCCGCGACGATCAGGCCGAGCGGCGCGCCTAGCTGCGGGATCATCGCATACCAGCCGCGGCGATCCCGGGGCGCGTTGAGCGACAGCAGGGACGGCAGCCCATCCCACGCGCCACCCAGTGCCGCGCCCTGGCCGAGCCGGAACAGCGCGAGCAGCCAGACCGCGACGATGCCGACGTCATTATAGCTGGGCAGGAAGGCGATCGACATGGTCGAGCCGCCGAGCAGGAACAGCGCGATCGTCAGCTTCACCCCGCGTCCGTAGTTGCGGTCGATCGCCATGAAAATCAGCGAGCCGATCGGCCGGGCGATGAACGCCAGCGCGAACAGCGCGAAGGAATACATCGTGCCGGTCAGCGCATCGACAAAGGGGAAGACCAGCGAGGGGAACACCAGGACCGAAGCGATGGCATAGACGAAGAAGTCGAAGAACTCGCTGGTGCGGCCGACGATCACGCCGATCGCGATCTCGCCGGGCGCGATCTTGCGTTCGCGTGCCGTGATCAGGCGCGCGTCGCGCTCGAGGGGCGTCGAGGTCGACGCAGCGATCGGTGCAGTCATGGCGCTTCGCTCCACAGCCTGATGGCAGGATTCCACTTTACAACACGCCTTGCACGATAAAAAGCTCGCGAGGGTATCGGACAAAATGTCCAATGTCGGCATCCAGACCTGTCGGGATAGGCGATGACCATGCGCGAACACCCAACGCCGGCGAGTCGACGACTCGTGCCAACGCTCATCCTGATGCCGCTCGTCGCGCTGGTTTCGGCCTGCGACCGCGCCGTGCTCAACCCTGCGGGCGACATCGCCCTGCAGCAGCGCGACATCATCTATATCTCGACGGCGCTGATGCTGGTCATCATCATTCCCGTGATCGCGCTGATCATCGTGTTCGCCTGGCGCTACCGCGCGTCCAACAAGGACGCGACCTATGATCCGCATTTCGACCATTCAACCTCGCTGGAACTGGTCATCTGGTCGGCGCCGCTGCTCATCATCATCTGCCTCGGCGCGCTGACCTGGTGGAGCACGCACCTGCTCGATCCGTTCCGGCCGCTCGACCGGGTGACGGTGGGCAGGCCGGTCGATCCGAAGGAAAAGCCGCTGGTCATCCAGGTCGTCTCGCTCGACTGGAAATGGCTGTTCATCTATCCGGAACAGGGCATCGCGACGGTCAACGAGCTGGCGCTGCCGGTCGATCGCCAGGTGCGGTTCGACATGACGTCGACCAACATGATGAACACCTTCTACGCGCCGACGCTGGCCGGCATGATCTACACCATGCCGGGCATGCGCAGCACGCTCCACGCGGTGCTCAACAAGCCGGGCAGCTATGAGGGCATGTCCGCCAATTACAGCGGCGCTGGCTTTTCCGACATGCGCTTCAAGCTCTACGGCGTCGACAAGGGCGGGTTCGACGCCTGGATCGCGCGGGTGAAGGCGAGCGGCCGCACGCTCGATACCAGCGGCTTCCTTTTGCTGGAGCGCCCGAGCGAAAAGGTGCCGCCACTCTATTTCGGTGGCGTCGACGCGACTTTGTTCGACCGCATCTACAATCGCTGCGTCAAGCCGGGCACGCCGTGCATGAGCGACATGATGCGGCTTGCCGGAAAGGGCGGCCACGCCGCGCCGCGCACTGACCAGGGCAAGGCCGAAGGCGCGCTGTTCAAGCAGGACGGCGAGAAGGGCAGCGGCGAGAGCCTCACCCCGCCGCCCGGCGCGCAGGCCAGCCCCGCCCCGCATTCGCACCAGGAGCGTTAAATGTTCACCGAAAGCCTGGCGCGCACGATCTTTGGCCGCCTCACCCTCGAATCCTTCCCGCTCCACGAGCCGATCCTGCTCGTGACCTTCATCGCCGTCGTTCTGATCGGCGTCGGCATCCTGGCGGCGGTGACGAAATACCGCCTTTGGGGCTGGCTGTGGCGCGAATGGCTGACCAGCGTCGACCACAAGAAGATCGGGGTCATGTACATGATCCTCGGCATCATCATGCTGCTGCGCGGCTTCGCCGATGCACTGATGATGCGCGCGCAGCAGGCCGTCGCCTTCGGTGCGAACCAGGGCTATTTGCCCGCGCATCATTACGACCAGATCTTCTCCGCGCACGGGACGATCATGATCTTCTTCGTGGCGATCCCGCTGATCGTCGGCCTGGTCAATTTCGTCATGCCGCTGCAGATCGGCGCACGCGACGTGTCCTTTCCCTTCCTCAACAATCTCAGCTTCTGGCTCACCGTCGCGGGCGCGCTGCTCGTCATGGTCTCGCTGTTCGTCGGCGAATTCTCGCGCGGCGGCTGGCTCAACTACGTGCCCGTGACCAACCTGCAGAACAGTCCCGATACGGGGCCGGATTATTATCTCTGGGCATTGCAGATAGCGGGCGTCGGCACGACTCTGTCCGCGATCAACATGGTCACCACCATCATCAAGATGCGCGCGCCGGGCATGACGATGATGAAGATGCCGGTGTTCTGCTGGACCGCTCTGTGCAGCAACGTGCTCGCCATCGCGATCTTCCCGGTGCTGACCGGCGCCTTCGCGCTGCTGATGCTCGATCGCTATGCCGGCACCAATTTCTTCACCAACGATCTCGGCGGCAACCCGATGATGTACTGGAACCTGGTGTGGATCTGGGGCCACCCCGAGGTGTACGTCCTGGTCCTGCCGGTGTTCGGCATCTATTCCGAAATCACCTCGACCTTCACCGGCAAGCGCCTCTTCGGCTATTCGTCGATGGTCTATGCCACGGTGGTGATCACCATCCTGAGCTATCTGGTGTGGCTCCACCATTTCTTCACCATGGGCTCGGGCGCCAGCGTCAACAGCTTCTTCGGCATCGCCACCATGGTGATCTCGATCCCGACGGGCGCGAAGATCTTCAACTGGCTCTTTACCATGTATCGCGGCCGGATCCGCTTCGAGCTGCCGATGATGTGGGTGGTCGCCTTCATGCTGACCTTCGTGGTCGGCGGCATGACCGGCGTGCTGCTCGCCGTGCCGCCCGCCGACTTCGTGCTGCACAACTCGTTGTTCCTGGTCGCGCACTTCCACAACGTCATCATCGGCGGCGTGGTGTTCGGCCTGTTCGCCGGCATGGAATATTGGTTTCCCAAGGCCTTCGGGTTCCGGCTCGACCGCTTCTGGGGCAAGGTGACCTTCTGGGGCTGGGTGATCGGCTATTGGGTCGCGTGGACGCCGATCTACATCGTCGGCCTGATGGGCACGACGCGCCGCGTGCGCCACTTCGATGATGCGAGCCTGCAGATCTGGTTCGTCATCGCCGCGATCGGCGCGGTCATCATCCTGATCGGCATCCTCGCCTTCGTCATCCAGATCGCGGTGAGCATCAAGAACCGCGACAAGCTGCGCGACTTCACGGGCGATCCCTGGGACGGCCGCACCCTGGAATGGTCGACCTCGTCGCCGCCGCCGGCCTATAATTACGCCTTCACCCCGATCGCGCACGATCTCGACGCCTGGTACGACATGAAGGAACGCGGCGCGGAGCGCCCGGTGAGCGGTTTCCGCCCGATTCACATGCCGCGCAACACCGGGGCCGGGGTCATCCTGTCCGGCCTCGCGCTGGTGCTCGGCTTTGCGATGGTGTGGTATATCTGGTGGCTGGCCGCGGTCAGCCTGGTCGGCCTGTTCGTCGTCGCGATCGGCCATACCTTCAACTACAACCGCGATTATTACATCCCCGCCGATGAGGTCGCGCAAACCGAGGGCGAGCGCACCGCGCTGCTCGCGGCGGGAGCCTGATCATGAGCACGACGACGCTTGCCGATGCCGATGGCCGCACCCCGACCTTCTACCTGATCGAGGAAGACGGCCACGGCCATGACGGTGATCATGGCCATGAGCCTGCAGCAGGCAGCACGCTGCTGGGCTTCTGGATCTACCTGATGAGCGATGCGCTCATCTTCGCGACGCTGTTCGCGACCTATGGCGTGCTGAGCACCAGCTATGCCGGCGGGCCGACTCAGCATGAGCTGTTCGAGCTGCCGCTGGTCGCGCTCAACACCGCGATCCTGCTCGTGTCGTCGATCACCTATGGCTTCGCGATGATCGCGATGCAGCAGGGCAAGCTCGGCGGCACCCGGCTGTGGCTGATCGTCACCGCGCTGCTCGGCGCGTCCTTTGTCGGCGTCGAGCTCTACGAGTTCGGCAATCTGATCGCCGAGGGCGCCACGCCGCAACGCAGCGCCTTCCTGTCGGCCTTTTTTACCCTGGTCTCGACGCACGGCCTGCATGTCAGCTTCGGCATCCTGTGGATCGGCGTGATGCTGTTCCAGCTCGGCCAGCGCGGCCTGCATCCGGAAAACCAGAAGCGGCTGATGTGCCTCAGCATGTTCTGGCATTTCCTCGACGTCGTCTGGATCGGCGTCTTCACCTTCGTCTATCTGCTCGGGGCCGTGCAATGAGTGCTGACGCTTCCCACGCGCACGGCTCGCGCCGCGCCTATCTGGTCGGCTTCCTGCTGTCGGTGGTGCTGACGGCCTTGCCCTTCTGGCTGGTGATGACCGGCGCGCTCGGCAACCCCCAGGCGACTGCGGCGGTGATCATCGTCGCCGCCTTCGCGCAGATCCTGGTGCACACCGTTTGTTTCCTCCACGTCAATCCGCGCGTCGAGGGCGGCTGGACCCTGATGGCCTATATCTTCACGGCCGTGCTGATCCTGATCTGCATCAGCGGGTCGCTGTGGATCATGCATCATCTCAACGCGAACATGATGCCGATGAACGGGCCGGAGATGAGCAACCAGCCCTGAGCCGCCTGCTCCTCCTCGGTCTCGCCCTGTTCGGGGCGATCGGTTTCGCGGCCCTCGGCATATGGCAGATCGAGCGGCGCAGCTGGAAGCTCGATCTGATCGCGCGCGTCGAGGCGCGCGTCCACGCGCCGCCCGTCGGCCTGCCACCGACGGGCGAATGGGGCAGGGTGGCCGGGGGGACCGATGCCTATCGCCATGTCCGCGCGCGCGGCGTCTTCGACCATGGCGCCGAGGCGCTGGTGCAGGCAGTGACCGAACGCGGCGCCGGCTTCTGGGTGCTCACGCCGTTGCGTACGGCGCAGGGCATCGTGCTGGTCAATCGCGGGTTCGTCCCGGAGAATTTGCGCGATCCGTCCCGTCGCGCCGCCGGGCAGGTGCAGGGGCCGGTGACCGTCACCGGCCTGCTGCGCATGACCGAGCCGCGCGGCGCTTTCCTGCGCAGCAACGATCCGGCGGGAAACCGCTGGTATTCGCGTGACGTGGCGGCGATCGCCGGGGCGCGGCACCTCGGGCCAGTCGCGCCCTTCTTCATCGATGCAGATGCCGCCCTCAATCCCGGCGGCTATCCCGTTGGCGGGTTGACCGTCGTCCGGTTCCGCAACAACCATCTCGTCTATGCGCTGACCTGGTTCGCCCTGGCCGGGCTGTGCATCGCGGCGTTCCGCCTTCTGTTGCGCGGGCGTGAGGCCGCATGATGGACACGCCGCTCCTCGCCCTGATGGTCGGCCGGTCCGCCGTGCCCGGCGGCACCTCGCCCGAGAACGCCACCGCGGACAATATGCGCCAGCTCACTCAGCTGCGCTGGATCGCGGTGGCGGGCCAGACCGTGACCATCCTGGTCGTGCATTTCGGCTTCGGCGTGGTGCTCCCGCTCGGCTGGATGCTGGGCGCCGCGCTGGCGCTCGGGCTGGCGAATCTCGTCGCCTCGGTCGCGCTGCGGCGGCACCGCGTGCGCGACATCGAGATCATGCTGGCGCTGCTGCTCGACATGGGCACGCTCACCTTCCAGCTCTATCTCAGCGGCGGCGCGGCCAATCCCTTCATCTCGCTCTACCTGCTCCAGGTCGTGCTCGGCGCGATCCTGCTGGCGCCCATGCTGGCGGCGGTCCTCGTCGTGGCGACCGGCCTGAGCTACGGGTTGCTCACCCTGCGCTATGTGCCGCTGGTCTTGCCTGCCGGGCTGGTCGCTGACAGTGCCGATCTGTTCGCGATCGGCCGCTGGATCAGCTTCGTCCTCGTCGCCGCGCTGCTCGTGCAGCTGATCACCCGGATCAGCCGGAACCTCCGGGCGCGCGAGGCCTATCTCGCCGACCTGCGCCACCGCGCCGCGGAAGAGGAGGGTATCGTGCGCATGGGCCTGTTCGCGTCGGGCGCCGCGCATGAACTGGGGACGCCGCTTGGCTCGTTGTCAGTCATCCTGGCCGACTGGCGCCGCATGCCGGCGATCGCGCGGAACCCGGCGCTTGCCGCCGAAGTGGCGGAGATGCAGGCGGAGGTGCAGCGCTGCAAGTCGATCGTCTCGGATATCCTCCATTCCGCCGGCCAGCCACGCAGCGAGCCGCTGGAGAGCATGGCGGCAGGCGCCTTCATCGCCCGCGTGGGCGATGCCTGGGCCGAGATCCATGCCGAGGTTCCCTTTGTGTGCGATCCGGCCACGGCCGGCGGCGCCGTGATCGTGGTCGAGCCTGCGCTGCGCCAGGCAGTATGGAACCTGCTCGACAATGCGGCCGAGGCATCGTCCCGTGGCGTGGTGCTCGAAGCCGAGGCGGAGGGCGACATGCTCGCGATCGTGGTGCGCGATCACGGGCCGGGCTTCGCGCCGCGGGATCTGGCGACGGTGGGCAAGCTCTACCAGTCGACCAAGGGGGCAGGGCACGGGCTCGGCCTGTTCCTCGCCACCAATGTCGCGCGCCGCCTCGGTGGCCGGCTGGAGGCGCGTAACATCGCGGGTGGGGCGGAAGTGCGGCTCGTTCTTCCGATGATCTCGTCGGCACCTGCAGGAGGCTAGATGGACCAGGCCCGCACCCTTGTCATCGTGGAGGACGACGCCACCTTCGCCCGCACCCTGCAGCGATCCTTCGAGCGGCGCGGCTACCGCGTCAGCATCGCGACCAGCCCCACCGAACTCGACACGCTGCTCGAGACCGAACGTCCGGGGTATGCGGTGGTCGACCTCAAGCTCGGCACCGCATCGGGCCTGCCCTGCGTCGCCCGGCTCCACGCGCATGATCCGGCGATACTGATCGTCGTGCTGACCGGCTTCGCCAGCATCGCGACCGCGGTGGAGGCGATCAAGCTGGGCGCCTGCCATTATCTGGTGAAGCCGTCGAACACCGACGATATCGAGGCTGCGTTCGCCAGGGGGGATGGGGATGCGGAGGCGCCGCTCACCAACCGCCCAACCTCGATCAAGACGCTCGAATGGGAACGGATCAACGAGATGCTCGCCGAGACCGGGTTCAACATCTCGGAGACCGCGCGCCGGCTCGGCATGCATCGGCGAACGCTGGCGCGCAAGCTGGAGAAGCGGCCGATCCGGTGAGCGTGATTCGGCTTTGTGCAAGGCCCCGGAATGGCGGCCGGAACCTGCCCGTCAAAGGCACCGCAATGTCACCGTCGGGCAACGCCCGGTTAAGGTTGACTCAAGCCGACCCCTTTTCTAAACGGGCGCCGCAACGGGGGCTCGCCCCATGTTTTCCGTCGCCGTGCGCAAGCCCGGCGGCGTTTTCTTATCAGGATGCTTTCGCGTTGGCCGACGACCGCCAGAACGATGACCTTGAAAGCCGTATCGCCAATGCGCGAGCGGTCGAAGAGGCGCGTACTGCCGGGAACCCCGCCGCAAAGCCCGCCAAGGGCTATTCGCAGGGCTCGCGCGTGCTGGCCGAGCTGATCGGCGCGCCGATCGGTGGCGGTCTCATCGGCTGGCTGCTCGACAAGTGGCTCGGCACCAGCCCCTGGCTGCTGCTGATCCTGCTCGTGCTGGCCGTCGTCGCGGCGTTCCGCAACATCTTCAAGATCTCGAAGGAGCGCGCGGAATGACCGTCGCTTCCGACAGCAACGCACAAGGGTAAGGCGATCGTGGCCGGTAAAATTGACCCGATGGAACAGTTCCTGGTCGAGCCTGTGCTCGGCCGGCATATCGAGCTGTTCGGATACGACGTGTCCTTCACCAACTCGGCGCTGTTCATGGTCGTCGTGTTCGCGCTGCTGTTCCTGTTCATGTGGGGCGGCATGAAGCGCCAGCTGGTGCCCACGCGCTGGCAGGTCGCGGCTGAATCGGTCGTCGGCTTCATCGACAACATGATGCAGGTGAACATCGGGCCGGAAGGCAAGAAGTTCGCGCCCTATATCTTCTCGATCTTCATGTTCATCCTGTTCGCGAACCTGGTCGGCGTTCTGCCGCTGGCGATCGTGCCGGGGCTGCACACCTTCGCCGTGACCAGCCACATCACCGTCACCGCGGTGCTGGCCTTCCTGTCGTTCGGCATCGTGCTCGCGGTCGGCTTCTGGAAGCATGGCCTCCACTTCTTCTCGCTGTTCGTGCCGCACGGCGCGCCTGGCTGGCTGATGCCCGTCATCATCCCGGTCGAGTTCGTGTCGTTCATGGTCCGCCCGTTCAGCCTTGGTCTGCGACTGTTCGTCGCGATGACCGCCGGCCACATCCTGCTCGAAGTGTTCGGCAGCTTCGTGGTTCAGGGCTTGAATGCTGGCCTCGACGGCAGCCCGATCGGCTTCATCGTTACCGTGCTCAGCTTTCTGATGATCGTCGGCGTCAGCGCGCTCGAGTTGCTGGTGTGCGCGATCCAGGCCTATGTCTTCGCGCTGCTGACCTCGCTTTACCTCAACGACGCGGTGCACCTGCACTAAGTCATTCGACTTTATCGTTTAATACCGTATTTTTAGGGAGCTTATCATGACTGATCTTGGTGCAATGTACATCGGTGCCGGCCTCGCGGCGATCGGCGTCGGCATGGCCGCGCTCGGCGTGGGCAACGTGTTCGGCTCGTTCCTCGAAGGCGCGCTGCGCAATCCGGGCGCAGCGGACGGCCAGCAGGGCCGCCTGTTCATCGGCTTCGCGGCATCCGAGCTGCTCGGCCTGATCGCGTTCGTCGTCGCGATCCTCATCCTCTTCGTCGTCAAGTAAGCGAAGAGCGACCTCAATGCCGCAGCTATCCCAAATTCCAGAGATCTACGCGTCGCAGCTGTTCTGGCTCGCGATCGTATTTGCCCTGATCTATTTCGGGATCGGCAAGGCGATGGTCCCTAAGATCGAGCGCACGATCGATGATCGTAACGCCCGTATCGGCGGAGACCTCGCCGCGGCGGAGGCCGCGAATGCCGCCGCTCGCGCGTCGGAGCTTGAGTATCAGACCGGGCTGGACTCGGCCCGGTCCCAGGCTCTGCGCGCGGTGACGGAGGCCAAGGCCAAGGCGTCGGCCACGGCCGAGACCAAGGTGAAGGCGGGCGATACGGCCATGGCCGAAGAACTCGTCACCGCCACCGCCCGCATCGGCACCGCCAAGACCACGGCCATGGCCGAAATCGAGACGGCGACCGTGGATGCGGTGCAGGCCATCGTCGCCAAGCTTTCGGGCGTGGCGGTCGATCGTTCGGCGATCGAACAGCAAGTGAAGGCGGAACTGGCGCATGGCTGACGCGCATCATCAGAGCATGACGGCAGCGACCGGCACGACCGAGCTACATCACGAGCCCACGGCGCTGGGCATTTCGGCGCCCGGCTTCGTCGCACTGTCGATGCTGGTCGTCATCGGCCTGATCCTCTGGAAGAAGGTGCCGGCGATGATCGCCGGCATGCTGGACGCGCGGATCGCCACGATCCGCACGCAGCTCGAAGAGGCCACGCGCCTCCGCACCGAAGCCGAGGCGCAGCTTGCCGAAGCCAAGGCGCGCAACGCGGCGAGCGCCGGCGATGCCGCCGCGATCATCGCGCACGCCGAAGCCGAAGCGAAGCAGATGATCGCCAAGGCGGAAAGCGACTCCGCCGATCTCGTCGCCCGCCGCCGCAAGATGGCCGAGGACAAGATCGCCGCGGCCGAGCGCGCCGCGATCGCCGAGGTTCGCGCCACGGCGGCCGATGCCGCCACTCGCGCCGCCGCCGCGATCATCGCGGAGAAGCATGACGCCAGCGCCGACAAGCCGCTGATCGATCAGACCATCGCCGGGCTCGGGCGCCTCAACTAGCTCCATTTCGGTGCGGTAACCGATTCGACAAGGCTGGCTGCCGTGATTAGCCTCTCCGGATTGCCGGGGGGCTCATGCGAATCGATTGGGTTAAATGGGGGCGTTTCGCCGCGATCGCCGCGCGGCATGCGGTCACGCGCGCGCTCCTGTTTCTGCTGATCCTCCTGATCAACCCGTTCGGCATCGCCGAATGGGGCGACCTGCGCAGTCACGACGTCTGGCAGCGTATCTATGCGGATCATTATGGCGACCGCTCGGAGGTCGGGCGGAATGCCATCACGGTGGTCGAGCTTGACGAACAGGGAATGCAGGCAGCGGCGCCGTCGGACGCCTCGCCGGATTCGATCCACCTGCTCGAGATATTTCGCACCGTTGCGGAAGGCGATAACGGGCCGGATGGGCGCCTGAGGGCGCATGGCAAACCGGAGGCGATGTTCATCGACCTTCTACTCGGCGATTTCGCCCCGGACGGGATGACCCAGGCCGAGCTGCTCGATTTTGCCGGGGCGCCTGTCACCTGCCCCGGCCGGCTCGGCGCCACGCTGGAATATGCTCAGGTCGCATCGCCCTTCCGCTGCATGCTGCGCGGCATTGCCGACATCACCCGCTATGATGGGCCAAAGGGCTGGAAGGATGACAAGGGCTGCCTGAAGAGCGAGCTCGCCAAGCTCCATTGCATCCTGAAACGAGGCGGCACACCCGTCATGATCGCCAGCGCGGTCGATCCGAAAGACAAGCGTGCCGCGGTCGAGAAACCGGGCGCGGCGGCGCTGGCGACGATCGCGATCTCGGTGCCGATCATGGTCAATGACCGGCGCTATCCGCTGGTGTTTCCGGTCGAAGCCGCCCAGCGAGAAAACCGGCCTTTCACCTTGCACCCCGCCGCGATGCTGTACGCCGCCTATTGCGCGACGAATGGGTGCAAGGACGACCCCTCGATCGCGCCGGCGCCGGAGGAAGCGAAACGGACCGGGGCCGCGTGGCTGGACGATTGGCGCTGGCCGACCGCGTTCGAGACGCCCGTCGAGGTGATCTGGGGTGTCGGCAAGCAGGACCGGTTCACCAACCAGGTCGATTCGCTTGCGCACGGTACCACCGGCAGTCGCTGCCGTGTCGCCGATCCCAGTCGCGGGGGGACCTTCCGCGCCTTCATGCAGGCCTTGTTCTCTGGTCTCAGGATCGAACCTCAGGCTGCCTGCGCCTATCAGCATAGCGTGAGCTATGGCCTGCTGCGGCTCGGCAAGGACGATCCAGCGCAACTCGCAGCGTTCCGCCAATCGGCACTGGCCGGGAAGATCGTGCTGATCGGCATGTCGACCAGGGACAGCAACGACTATGTTTCGGCGGGCCCGCACGGCCAGTTGCCGGGCGTCTTCTACCACGCGATGGCGCTCGACAATCTGATCGAACGAGGAGCCGCCTATCCGCGCGTGGCGCGCCAGATGTTTCCGCCGTTCACGCTTTCGGATCAGGATGTCACCAACGCCATCGGCGCGTTCCTGATGCTGTTGTTCGGCGGCGCGGTCGTCGCGCGGCAGCGTCTGTTCGGCAAGCCTGACGACGCCGAAGGGTCGGTCCGGCTTATGATCGAGGGGGCGATCTTCCTCGCCGCGGCGATCGTCTACATGGTCCTGATACTCTATATTTTGACACGCCAGGTCAGCGTTCTTCCGGACAGGTTCAATCTGGCGGCATTGTCTATCGTGATAGTATTGGAATTCTTCAACATCATGGGGATTTTGCTTGCGCCGATTTGGAACAGGCTGGATGTTTCCCGTGCGGTGATTCTCTTGTTTCCGGGGCTGAAATCATCCGGTTCTGCTGCTGCGGGGCCGGCGAAGGTGGGGGATAGCAATGTCGTTGATCCTGATCGCACTCCTCGCCGCCGCCGGCGGCGGACCCCAAGTGACGGCGTACAAGGTAAACCCGCTGACGACGTTTGACGAACAGGGGGCGTCGACGGGCAGGTTGACCGCTGCGGAACTGCCGCCGYCGCCGCTCGACATCAGCGGTACGAATGAATTCGGCTATCTCAAGGTGATGATCAACGGGCGTGCCGTCTATCTTCGTCCGGCGGACGTGCGGCACACCATGAAATATTGCGCGGACGGAGATGTCACCAGGCGCGAGACCGGGGATCGCCTCGGCGGCGCCAAACCGGGCGGCGTGCGAAAGGGTGCCGGAGAAGATGACGGGCTCTGCATCCAGCAATGAACGCGATGCTGCGAAACGCCGGGCGGACATCGTGCCGCATCTCTGCCGCTGCCGCGGCGCTTGGCCTCGTGCTGTCACCGGTCGCGGAGACCCGGGCCATGCCGCAATGTCTGCCCGGCATGTGCGGCTTCACCGAGAGCGGCAAGAAGGGCCCGTTCCTGAAGACCAGGGTCGACGCCGACGATCTCGCGAAGAACGACGCAGCGATTGCGACCTCCGGCAGCAAGGAGGGGTTGCTCGCGGCGCAATCGGTCAATCGCGGCCAGCTATATGGCACCGGCCTGTCGATGCCGGCGACCGAAGCGCAACTCGCGGCGCTGATCGACACGTTTCGTCCATTCTGGCCGTATCGGCCGGTCGGGCCGGTGAAGGTGCGCATCGTCGGCACCAACAGTTTCGTACCGCAAAGCTTCGCCGACAATGTCATCGTCGTCCCGTTCGGCGTCCTGTCCCGCGCCAGGAGCGACGGGCAGGTGGTGTGGTTGCTGGCGCACGAATTCAGCCATCTCGCCATGGCGCATTTCGCCCGTGAGGCGCGCGCCAAGAAGCGGTCGAGGGGGATCGGCCAGATCGTCGGCGCCGTCGATATGGCAACGACACTGTCGCAACAGCGGGTCGATACCAGCGGCAACAAGCTGCGGCTCTACGAGGTGACCGACAAGGAAGCCGTTGCGATGAGCGATTCCATCTGGGCGCGCAGCCGCCAGCTTGAAGGCGCCTTGTCGCTGACCGACGCGTTTTTCAGCCGCGGCGACGAGGACAAGGCCGATGTCGCCGGCGTCGATTTCGCGGTCGCGGCCGGTTATCCTTATAGCGGCGCGCTCGATGCCCTCGAGATCATCGGAAACGACGACAAGGAGTCGATCACGATGTTCGACACGATCGCCGCCACGACCGGCGATTATGCCAAGAAGACGGGCCTGCAGACGCTGGGCTCGCTCGGCGGGTCGAAGAATGTCGGCGACACGCTGACATCCTGGGTCAAGGATCTCGCCAGCAACGCGATGGTCGTGGCGCTGAAGGAGACCAAGAAGAAATACCTGGCACAGCACCGCCCGTCGGAGAAACGGATCGACGGCCTCCGCAAATATTACAAGCTCGCCTATGGCGACGCGGCGGAAAAACCGCCGTCGCTGGCCTTTTTGAAGTCGCTGCGCGCGACGCCCGAATATCGGGATGCCGACATAGCCGTCGGGGCCTATACGCGGGCGCTTGCCAGCGTCATCAAGGGCAATGCTGCGCAGGCCAGGCTGGATTTGCAGCCCGCACTCACGACGCGGTACGGCCCGACACCCCTGATCAGCAATCTCAGCGCGAAGATCCTGATGATTCAGGGCGATCTTCGCGGTGCGGACCAGGCCTATACCACTGCCGAACGCTTGCCGGGCAACGCCGCCGTCCCGGTAAAGGCGCCGCCCCGCAAGGGCAGGAAACCCGCACCCAAACCGGCCGCGCCGGCGCCCGCGCCGATCATATTGCGCGATCCTTATCTCGAGCAGAATTTGCAGGGCTTCCAGGCCCATGTCGATCTGCTCGTGCGGATGGCCAATTATCCCAAGGCGCTGGCGGTCATCGCCGAGGCAAAGCGCCGCTTCAACGATGACGAGGCGTTTCTGCCGCAATATATCGCCATCTATATGGCGACCAAACAGGCCGAGATGCTCGTCGTCACGCTGAACCGATGCTTCGATGTCGCCGATCAGGGTCTTGAGCAAAGCTGCCGCGCGGCGATGTTGAACGACAGCCAGCAGAAGAAGATGGCTGAGCTGTCGCCGGCCGATCAGGACAAGGTCGATCGCGCATTGGCGCGTGCATCGAGCAAGGCGCGTAGCGGCGGCTTGCTCGCGCAGATCAACGATGCGCTCACGCCGGACGACAAGGAGGATTGATCGGCGCCGGGTATCGCCGGCCGAATTTCCGCCTTGGGCAGTGCCGCCGTCATTTCACGCCTTATCGATCCCGGCTACACCGGGTGCGTGGCACCGAGTCGCGTGCCTGCATCCTTGGAGAGACCGCCCCATGAAGCTTGCCGCCTTTACCGCCGCCCTGTTCGTGATGACGGCGGCGCCTGCCCTGGCGCAGAACGCCCCTGCGGCACCGGCTGCCCCGGCCGCCACGCCGGCAGCGACCGCGGATGCCGCGCCCGCCGCGAAGTTCACGCTCGATACCCCGGTGGAGACCATTGCCGCCGACCCCGCCGGCAAGGCCGTGCTGGCCGCCGATTTTCCCGAGATGCTTTCCCATCCCGCCTATGATCAGTTCAAGGCTCTGTCGCTCAACGCACTTCAGCCGCTGGCTCAGGGCGCTATCACCGATGAGATGATGGCCAAGGCCAAGGCCGATCTCGCTGCGATCAAATAAGCGTCAATACCGGATCATCACCCGCCGTGCGATGGCGGGTGACACATTGTACACCGCGTTCAGCACCGCGGTCATGCCGACATTCGCCTGCTCCCGCCCGCGCGCCATCGCCGCCACGATCTGCCGCCCGCATTCCGGCGCCGGCATCTTCCGGTGCCTGTTCTCCTCGGTCATGCGCGTTTCGACCACCGGCGGCAGCGCCTCCATCACATGCACCCGCGTGCCCGCCAATTGCGCCCGCAACGCCATGGTGAAGCTCCGCAACCCCGCCTTGGTCCCGCAATAGACCGGGCCTTTCCCACTGGGCGCAATCGCCAGCCCCGAGGTGACGTTGACGATCATCGCCTCCGGCCGCGCCCGCAGCCCGTCGAGCAGGCCCGCGATCAGTCGGATCGGCGCATTGAGATTGAGGAAGATGCAGCGGTCGATCTCAGCCAGGTCGAACGGCACCCCGACCTGAAAGGTCGCGCCCATGCCGGCATTGTTGACCACTATATCGACCGGCCGCTTGGCCAGTTCTGCCACCAAAGCATCGCACCCCGCGGCATCCGACAGGTCGGCGGTGATCGTGTCGAACCCTTCCGCCAGCGCGGACGCCAGCCGCCCGCGGTCACGCCCGACCACGATCACCTCGGCACCCGCTTCCTTCAGGTGCCGCGCGATCTCCAGCCCGATCCCATCGCTGCCCCCGGTCACCACCGCCGTCTTGCCCTTAATGTGCATGTCCAGCTCCTCTGCCGATCATGATATACCCGTTGTTGCGCGCGCCCCGGAGTCCTAACTGGGGGAACGATGTCGACCCCCAATGCCCCCGATCGCTTCAACGAAGAGAAATCCACCTTCACCGTGCGCGGATCGGACGTACCCGATCTGGAGGCTGGCGTGGCGGCGATCCGCAACGTGCTGAAGACGCTGCCCGCGCGCCCAGGCGTCTATCGCATGCAGGATGCCAAGGGCGACGTGCTCTATATCGGCAAGGCCCGCGCGCTGAAGAGCCGCGTCAACAACTACACCCAGGTCGATCGCCTGCCCAAACGCCTCCAGCGCATGGTCGCGCAGACTCGCTCGATGACGATCGTCACCACCAACAACGAGGCCGAGGCGCTGCTGCTCGAGGCGCAGTTGATCAAGCGCTATCGCCCGGCCTACAATGTCCTGCTGCGCGACGACAAAAGCTTCCCCTTCATCCTGCTGCGCGCCGATCATGATTTTCCGCGCATCCAGAAGCATCGCGGCGCCAGGCGGGCCAAGGGCAATTATTATGGCCCCTTCGCCAGCGCCGGCTCGGTCAACAACACGCTCAACGCGCTGCAGAAGCTGTTCCTGCTCCGCTCCTGCACTGACAGCTTCTTCCGCACGCGCGACCGGCCCTGCCTGCTCTACCAGATCAAGCGCTGCTCGGCCCCCTGCGTCGATCGCATCTCGAAGGAGGACTATGGCGAGCTGATCGCCGACGCCAAGGCCTTTCTCGCCGGCAAATCGACTCAGGTGCAGACCAAGCTCGGCGGCCAGATGCAGGCAGCGGCCGAGAATATGGATTTCGAGCTGGCCGCGATCATCCGTGATCGGCTGAAGGCGCTCACCTTCATTCAGGGCAGCCAGGCGATCAACGCGGAAGGGGTGGGGGACGCCGATATCTTCGCGCTCGCCAACAAGAATGGCGTCATGGGCATCCAGGCCTTCTTCATCCGCGGCGGCCAGAATTGGGGCCATCGCAGCTTCTTTCCCGCCCACACCAACGACGTGCCCGAGGCCGAGGTGCTGGCGAGCTTCCTCACCCAATTCTACGAGGAGGTGCCCCCGCCGCGCATCATCTTCGTCGATCGCGAGCTGGAAGAGACCGAGCTACTGCAGGAGGCGTTCGCCGAGCGGGCAGGGGCGAAGGTCGCCATCTCCATCCCCCAGCGCGGCACCCGCCGCCGCCTGCTCGACCAGGCGAAGCGCAATGCCGAGGAAGCGCTCGACCGCCGCCTCGCCGAAAGCACCACTCAGGCCAAGCTGCTGCGCGAGGTCGCCGACCTGTTCGACCTGGCCGAGCCGCCCGATCGGATCGAGATCTACGATAACAGCCATATCCAGGGCACCAACGCGCTTGGCGCGATGGTCGTCGCCGGGCCGGAGGGTTTCCGCAAGGGCCAGTATCGCAAGTTCAACATCAAGGATGCAAAGACCATCCCCGGCGACGATTTCGGCATGATGCGCGAAGTCTTCGCCCGCCGCTTCGCCCGCGCCCAGGCCGAGGATCCGGATCGGGATTCAGGCGAATGGCCCGATCTGGTGCTGATCGACGGCGGCCGCGGCCAGCTCAACGCGGCGAAGGGCGTGCTGGAGGAACTCGGCATCGAGGATGTCTGCCTGGTCGGCGTCGCCAAGGGGCCGGACCATGGGCGCGAGGGCCGCGAGGTGTTCCACCTGATGGACGGCCGCGAGCTGACCCTGCCCACCAACGCGCCGGTTCTGTTCTACCTCCAGCGCCTGCGCGACGAAGTCCACCGCTTCGCGATCGGCGCCCACCGCGCGAAACGCGCCAAGGCCATCGGCGCGAGCCCGCTCGACGAAGTCCCCGGCATCGGCCCGGCGCGGAAAAAGGCGCTGCTGATGCATTTCGGCACGGGCCGGGCGGTGCGCAATGCGAGCCTGGAGGATCTGCAAAAGGCGCCCGGCGTCTCGGCGCTGGTGGCGCGGCAGGTCTATGATTTCTACCACGGACGGTAGGATTGGCTTTCCCGGCCGGAATTGATCCACTACCTCCGTTCGGGCTGAGCCTGTCGAAGCCCTGCTCTTCTCTTCCTGGGAAGAAAGAACAGCCGTTGAGCTTCGCTCGCCTTCGGCCCGACGAGCTCAGGGCGAACGGGGAGAGGTGACTCCCGCTAACCAGGTTTTGCTCTATCGCTTCCCTGCAAGATAGCTCTTGGCCTGGGCGCGGACGACATCGACCAGATTGCCCATCGTCAGGTTGACGTCGATCCGGTGCAGCCCCCAGTCCGGCAGCTTGCGCCCGTCGATGACGACATCCCCCACGATCACGTTCGTGCGCTTGCCCGCCGGATCGGGATGGATGGCGACCGCGAGATAGTTGTGGGTCCCGTCGTTGCGGCACTCGGCGCTGAGCAGGCCCGGCACTTCGACGAACGGTTCGCTGATCGGCCTGGGCGGGGTGGTCCATGGGCCCTGCTGCTCGCCGCTGGCGGTCACCATCTCGGCACCGGCGCCGAGATAGGCGTGCAGCGGCGCGACGCCGCCGGCCAGCGCCGCCGGGTTCACGCATGCTGCCTCGAGGCCGGCACCCGCCGAGGCACCGAAGGTCCGGGCCTCGGGCGGTGGCGGGCTGTCGGCGCGGAACGAGGCGAAATTGATCGCGCAGCCCGTCTGCCCCATGGCGCGGCATAGCGGGATCGCCTTGAAATCGCCGCCGACATCCTTGCCCACCGGCACCTGCAACCGGTATCCGGCCAGGATCACTGACAGAATCCGGGCCTGCACCGGCTTGCCGTCGATCTCGTTCCTGACCAGCTGGGCCAGCACGCTCGATCCCTGCGAGTGGCCGATCAGCACCACGGGCCGGCCATGATTGTCGTTGGCGAGATAATGGTCCCAGGCGCGCTTCACATCGTCATAGCCCATCTGCCGGTCGGTCGGGATCGGCGCGCCGCGGATATTGGCGTGGAGCGCCGCGAGCGTCACCTGCCGGTACAGCGGCGCATAGCGCCGGCACACCGCGCCGAACCGGGCGAATTGCTGATTCACCACCGCGACATATTCCGGCGAGACCTTCATCGTCGCGTTGCCGCCCGGGTCGCGCGAGACGGTGGGATAGACATAGAAGCAGTCGACCGGCGCCCGCGGGTCGGCGCGAAAGCGCTCGATCTTGGTCGACCCGTCGGCCTGCAGGACCACGGCGTCCTGATCGGAGCGGCTGCACGCGTCGCCGGCCTGATCGGGGCGGCACAGCCATGCCGCGGGATTGGCATAATCGGGCGTGTCGGGCGCCGGGAGCGGCGCCGCATCGGCGGGGGCGGCGCCCATCAGCGCGGCGGCGATTGCGGCCATCCCCCATGCGGACCGGCCTCGCACAGTGCTGCTCGAGCCTGATTCCGCCCATGGCATGGCGATCCGCATGAACCTCTCCTTTTTGCCGACCATTCCCGTCGATTGCGCGGATCTGGCACTTCCCGCTTTGCGATGTCAAACGCTCACTATAACGATAGCGAATATTCTTTCCGGGGGGGCCTGGGGTCTCCTTGCCCAGGCGGAAGGGCGCGTCGGGGCTATGGCCTGCGGTCATCTTTGCCTTGACGTCCCCCCGGGCAAGCTGGAAGGCGGACGATGTGAACAAGGCAGCCGAACCCCGTCGCCAGTCGCGCAAGGCGGAACAGCGCGCCGCGACGACCGAACAGATCCTCGACGCGGCCGAGGCGCTGTTCGCGGAGCACGGCCTGTACGGGGTCACGCTCAAGGACGTGGCGAAGCAGGTCGGCGTCCACAACACGCTGCTCAACTATTATTATGCCGACAAGAAGGCGCTGTTCGACGCGGTCTTCGCCCGCCGTGCGGTCGTCACCAGCGAGCGGCGGATGCAGGCGCTCGACGCCTATGAGCAGGCGGCGGGCGACGCCCCCACCGTCGAAGGCGCGCTGCACGCCTTTCTCGACACCGATCTCGACCTGTACATCCAGGGCGACGAGGGCTGGCGCAACTATGCCAAGCTCGGTGCCCAGGTCGCCAACACGCCGCACTGGGGTGCCGAGCTGATGGACACGCATTTCGATCCGGTCGTGCTCCGCCTGATCGGCCTGCTGCGCCGCGCGCTGCCGGGCTGCGCCGACACCGACATCTTCTGGGGCTATCATTTCGTCACCGGCGCGCTGATGCTCACGCTCGCGCGCACCGGCCGCATCGACAAGCTCTCCAACGGCCTCAACCGCTCGGACGATTTCGCCGCCGTGAAACAGCGCATGGCGAAGTTCATGGCCGCCGGCTTCATCGCGATCTGCGAGGGCGGCAGGCCGGAATAGCGCCCACCCTTCTTCCTGCTTCCCCGGCGAAGGCCGGGGTCCAGTTGGGGGCGAGATATGGCTGGGCGGATTCACCCTTTCCCGTTCGGCCCCGGACTTGATCCGGGGTTGTCGAAGCCCYGCTCTTCTCTTCCTCGGAAGAAAGACAGCCCTTCGACAAGCTCAGGGCGAACGGGGAGGGGGCACGCGAAAACCCCCTAGAACTTGGTCCGCACCCCGACCCGGAACCGCCGCCCGAGCGGGTCGTACAGGTCGAACCGCCCGCCAAGCCCCGGCGCCGAATATTGCACCGTCGCCGGGATGACCGGAATGTCGATCGGGTCCCGGTCGAACAGATTGTCGATGCCCAGGGTCAGCTTGAACGACCGGCTGCCGACATTGACGGTCACCATGCCGGTCAGGTCGAACGTCGCGTAGCTCGGCACCGAATTGTCATCCACATCGACGCCGCTCACCCAGTTGTTCTGGAGCTTCGCCGCGCCCAGGATATGCGCGTTGAGCGCCAGCGAGTACGGCCCCTGCTCGTACATCGTGGTGATATTGGCCCGAAGCTTCGGCTCGCCCGGGTTGAGATCGCCGATCTGCCCGGCGAAATTGGTCACGTTGCCCAGCGCGTCGACCTGGCGGAACACGGGCACGTAATTCGCCAGCGCGCGCAGCTCGAACCGGCCGGCGCCCACGGCGTGCCGGTAATCCACCTCGAAGTCCCACCCTTGCGTCCTGAGGCTCGCGGCGTTGATCGGCACCGTGTCGATCGAGGTGATCGCCTGGGTGTTGTCGCGGTGGATATATTGGCAATATTGGTCCTGCCCGCTGAAGCAATATTGCAGCTCCTGCGCCGCGCTGATCGAGGTGATCGCGCCCTTCAGCGAGATCCGGTAATAATCGACCGACAGCGTGAGCCCCCTGAGGAAGCTCGGGCTGTAGATCACCCCGGCGGTCAAGGTGCTGCCCTGTTCCGGCCGCAGCGCGGGGTTGCCCCGAGCATTGGTATATTGCGGATAGGTCTTCTGCGTGAACGGGTCGAGCACCGGCTGTTGCGTGAGGATGCCGCCCGAGAACAAATCGTTCAGCGTCGGCGCGCGGATGTCGCGGGAGATGGTGCCGCGAACGCGCAGATCGTCGGTCAGCTGGTCGGACAGCCCGACCTTCCACGTCACCACATTGCCGCTGGTGCTGTAATCGGTCAGCCGCACCGCGCCGTTGAACTCCAGCTTCTGCGCGAGCGGCAGGTCCTTGAGCAGCGGGATCACCGTCTCGAAAAACCCTTCCTTCACGTCCCGCTGACCCGAAAAGGGCTGGAAATTCTGCACGGCATATTGCCGCGCCAGCGCCAGCGCGTCCTGCGTCGAGGATGCCTTGTTCTTGATGTAATCGCCGCCGAACGCGATCGAGACGTCGCCGGCGGGCAGGCTGAACAGCGTGCCGGTCGCATCGAACGAGGCCACGTCGAGCTGCACGTTCGAGCGCTGATACGCCGTGCCGTGCGTATAGGCGATCGCGGCGGGCGAGGCGACGCCGACCCCGAACACGTTGAGCGGCGCGCAGCCATTGTTCGGGTTGGTCAGCGTCGACCGGCAGACGATCGCGCCGGTCGCCGGGTTGCGCACCGCGTCCACCGCCTCGATGAATTTGGCGATGATCGTGTCGTTATAGGCATAGAGCTTCGCGGTGACGTCGCCATGCGTGTAATAGCCATGCCATTTCCAGCTGTCGCCGATCGTGCCGTTTAGCCCGACCACGCCCCGCCACACGTCGCGCGTGTTGTGCGATGTCGGGGGGCCGAAATCGACCGTGTCCTTGCCCAGGTTGAAGCCCGTCTGCCCCTGCGCGAGCAGCCGCGACCGGATCGTCGGGTCGAGATAGGCATTGTCCACGCTGATCGGCAGATTCCCCTGCCGCAGATAATAGAGATAGCCATTCTCGTTATAATTGGACTTGCCGTAAAACCCCTCGACATAGGCGGTGATGTTGGGCGTGATCTCGTAATCGACATGCGCAAAGGCATTCGCATAGTTCAGCGCGGTTGAAATCGCGCGGTTCTGCCCGACCGTATTGTCGATATCCCCGCCATATTGCACCAGGCCGGACTGAGTGCCGAAATTATACGGCGCCGGCGTGCCGTTCGGCCCCAGGAACTGGATGCCCCTGAGCGGCCCCGATGTGATGACGCCCCCCGGCGACACGTTCGACGGCGCGGTGCCGCTGACGGTGATCTGCCGGGGCTGGCCGTTGGTCGCGGTATAGGCCGGGTTGTTCACCACCGCCCGGCTGCGGAAGAAGCTGCGATCCTTCAGGTCGACGCCGCGCGGCGTATTCGCATAGTCGAACTCGGCGACGATATGGCCCTTGCCCTCCGCGAAGCTGGTTCCCGCGGTGACGGTCGCCTTCACATAGCCACTGTCCCCCCGCTCCGTCACGCCGCTGTCGATGTTGACGCCGAGCCCCTGATAGTCGCGGTCGAGCACGAAGTTCACCACGCCGGCGACCGCGTCCGATCCCCAGGCGGCGGAGGCGCCGCCCGTCACCACCTCGACTCGCTTGATCAGGTTGAGCGGCAGCGTGACGGTATCCACCCCGCCCGTCGTGGTCGCCTCGACCACGCGGCGATTGTCGAGCAGCACCAGCGTGCGCGTCACGCCCAGGTTGCGCAAATTGACGAATTCGATGCCGCCGCCCGCGACGTTGATCGCCGGGTTCTTGGCGGAGGTGGTGCCGCCGAAGGACGGCATCTTGTTGAGATAATCGGCGATCGTGACGGGCGCCTGCCGGCCGATCTCCGCCTGGCCGAGCACGGTGACGGGGGTCGGCTGCTGGAAACCGTTATTGGCGATGCGCGATCCGGTGACGACGATGTCCCGATCGGCGCTGTCCCTGTCACCGCTGTCGCTGCCGCTGGACTCCTGGCTCGGCGCGGGAGGCGCCGTCTGCGCCGCCGCCGCGGACATCCATGCCAGAGACGCAACACTGCCCAACAGAATTGACCGGATCATTCCGACATCCCCCCATGAATACGCACTTATCGGCGCTATGGGCGGATCATGAACCCGGGCAGGGCGGAATGCAATACTCGTTCTCGCGTGAGTGAGTGTTTTTTACGGGGCGGAAATGGGTAGGGTGGCAATCGGTTCGAGGGCGCGTCGCATCACCCCCTTACCGTCACCCCGGACTTGTTCCGGGGTCCATCGGGCCGCGTCCGCTGCGTCTCGTCATGCGAGAAAACCGTGTAGCAAATGCAGGTAAGACCCCGCCCACTGCACCCCGCCAGGGAAGGAGAACGGCGAAGATCAGGCGCTTGGCCTGTGCGTGGTCCAGGACCAGCAAAATCCCTCCCATGAGGCAGGCCGATCGCATTTGGAGCGGTGCGAGGTGGAAAGGCACGGAAGAAAGGGTTCACGCGAAGGCGCGAAGGCGCAAAGATGTTCGAATGCGATCGAGCGAACCGCGTATCTCGGACAGGCTACTGGAGCGAGATGACTTTACCTTCACCCGTTCGTGCCGAGTGAGACCGAGTAGCGCCGCAGGCGCGTATCGAGGGCTCGTATCGAGGCACTGTTCCGGGCGACACCCTGTCTCTCGATACGCCATCTCGCTACGCTCCTACGGAGCTACTCGATGGCTACTCGAGACGAACGGTAGGGGCCGGATCGACCTGAAGTCATCTGGCTCTAAAACTCCGCGTCTCCGCGCCTCCGCGTGAACCATCTTTTCCTCTTCGCCAGGCCCGAACCAAACGCGGTGCGCTCATAGGCGATGGCCCCGCCCATGAGGGCAGGCTGGACCAGGGCACGGCGGAGCCCGCGCTCAATCGCGCGCGCGCTGCTCCGTCACCATGATGGCGGTCTCGACCATGCAATTGTCGACAAAGTCGTTGAGGAACACCAGCAGGTGATCCGGCGACAGCCGCTTGGCGGCATGCTCGCGCAGCCAGGGATTCGTCGCCGTATCCATCACCGGCTTGGTCGCGAGCAGGGGCGAGGAGGCGTCGCTCGACGTGACGACTGAGGCCGCGACGACCGCACCGATCTTGGTCGCCGTCGCCTGCATCTGCATCACGACATGGTTGGCGCCCGCCGGCATGTCGCGCCTCATGCCCTCAAACGCCTTGATGATCGGGGCCGGCTGCAACGTGGCATAGGCCCCGCTCCAGCTGTTGTAGAAGCGCGACCCGTTCTCGATCTCGTTTGCGAAGATCAGGCGGGTATTGTCGCGGATCAGCGCATCGTAGCTCCTGACGAGATCGGCGGACCTGCCGATGGCGATCCGYGGGGCCGGGTTGATCCTGTCGATCGCGGTAGTGAGCGCGTCCCGCACGGCCTGGGCAGTCGGCGCCATCGCATCGGCGGCGAAGCCCTGGGTGTTCGGGTTGACCACCACGATCTCGCCGGGATTGGCCTCGAGCCAGCGCAGCACGTCCACCAGGAAATCCACATAGGGATATCCGGGGACCAGTCCGTGCTGGTGGTAGAGCGTGTTCCCGAAAAAGGGGCGGATCGCGGGATGCATCCAGCCGGGGCGAAAATCGAAATAGCGGGTACCAATGTCGAGCTGCGTGCGGATATTGTCCTTCTGCGTCATCGCGAGATTGGCGATGGCGCGCGGCCCGAGCGCGGCGGCGGCCACGCCCATCGCCGCGCCGAGTGCGAGGACGAACGCGGGATTGTGCACCACCTTCCGTACCGCGCGCATGTCGAACATGCCGGCATCATGCGAACCGGGCAATGCGAACCGGGCGAAGGGCCCGCGCGCGACGCGCGGATTGCGCTTCGCGAGATCGCCCATCCAGCGGCGCTGATCGCGCGTCGCATAGACGTAGAACTGATGCTGGTTGGTCATCCCCGAGATCACGCCCGCTCCCGCGTCGTAGAGGCCCCAGCACACGGTCGGATTGCCGATCCGCGGCGGCGAGTTGAACATATTGTGCATCGTGCCGGTGTAGAGGTTGCCGTCGAGCGAGCTGATGTTCTGCCAATGCCTGATCATCTCCTTGCCGCGATCGGTCGTGACCCATTCGAGCCTGCCGGTATAGTTGAGCGGATCGGGGATGTTGCCCGACTGGACCTGGAAGTTGTTGTGCTTGAAATTGGCCTCGGGGCCGTGTGAGCGATGAATCTTCGGCACGGCCAGATCGGTACGGAGATCTTCCGAAGCCGAGTAAAGATAATAATCGATACCCTTCGCGACCATGATCTTATCCTCTCGCCAGGGCAGATTGTTTCGCACACGAAATTGGAATCGGGAAGTCGATCCCACGGTTATCGAGGATTGTTGTGGAAGGGCGAACAGCGCTCGTGGCTGCGGCGGGATGTGGTGACGGCGTATTTTATTACTCGGCCAGGCGTTGCCGTTCGGCTTTGCCTGTTGGGTTGAATGCACTGTCGCCGTTATCCCTGTTCTAACTCCAGTTCCTGCGCGACGAAGTCCACCGCTTCGGCCTCGGCGCCCACCGCGCAGAACGCGCTCAGGCCATCGGAACGAGCGCGCTGGACGAGGTCCCGGGGATTGGGCCTGCGCGGAAAAAAGCGCTGCTGATGTATTTCGGCACGGGGCGGGCGGTGCGCAAGGCGAGCCTAGAGGATCTGCAGAAGGCGCCGGGCGTCTCCGCGCTGGTGGCGCGGCAGGTTTATGATTTTATCATGGACGGTAGGGGAGGGGTGGGCAGCGTGTTTCCGGGCGAAGGCTAAACATTCTAACGTCACTCCGACCTTGTTCCGGGCGATAGGCACACTTTAGATCCGGACGACCTTTTCAATTTGAGGTCGAGGTTCCGAAAACCAAGATGCGTTAGAGCGCTAGCAGCCTATGCCTTGCCTAAATAATTAAAATCCCGAACTAATGCGGCTTCGATATTTTGGTTCCTTGAACTGGTTTAATGACATAACATCGATCGAGGAGGGTCGGCAAAGCCAATGAATAACCAACTATCGCGGCAAACAACGTTAGAGACACGTACGTCTCGTACCAACGGAACAGGGATTGCAGCTTCGGGCCCTCTCGGGCGGCTCCATGCACTTTGATTTCTACGTCAGCTTCGTCACGCCGATAGCTCAACCACGATGCCAGCCCTCCTAAAAGTAGTAGTATGCAAGCTATAGTCGAAATCAAAAACGCAATATACGACGCTATTATGGCCAGCTTCGCAAATGATACGTCGATCTCTGCGCCTTGGACCGACTTAACGATAGTAAAATTCGCTGACGCTACAGCTGCGACTACAAGCTGGAAAATTGAAACTATTTTGAATGTTACGGTATTTAGAGATCTTTTTTGTTCAAGAATATATTTATATCTCTCAAGAAGAAATCCCTCAGTAGTCATCGAGACCCACTCCTGCTAAGCCGAACCCACTCCGCTTGTCCCACGCGAACGGATCAAATATTTTTCCAGAGGTGTTGCGAATAGCTGACAAGAAGCTCTGTTGATCAATGTATTGTGCCATTGGAACACCAGAAAGGGCATTAACTGCCCGTGCCATCAAGTCCTCGTTCATAATCTCCCATCCCCAATTTTGGGCCCTCAGTACGTCGAGAGCAAGAAGCATAGAACCTAGCCTCCTAAGACGATTCTCATCTATCTTGTTGAACTCTTCGGCAAGTAGAGTAGCAAGGTGCGTTCCGGGAAGGAGGTATTTCTCTCCTCCCAGAACAAAAGCGCCCTCTTCATCAAATCCGTTTAGCGATACGTCCCCAATCGGAATATATATCCGATCCCCTGTAGAACGGCCCGCTCGCAGACGATCTCGACCTTCGCTAATTAGGTTAGCGAATTTAGGATCGTCCTGCCGGAGCATCTCAAAAACCGAAACCATGGAAATCCAGATCGCGTCGGCAGTGTCTATTCTTCGCCAATGGAGATTTATGGAGCGAGTTTCGGCACTGACAGTGACTCCGTCGATCTGAAACAATTCACGAATTTTTTCATCGACGTAGAACGAGCCTGCTCCAAGATTACAAAGTACCGGGTAACCAGGGGCAGCCTGACCCAGATTGCCGAGGGAATTTAGCAGCTTCTGCGTAGATATGTCTGCAGGAGCTTCGCGTACAAAATACTCGATCGAGCGATAAAGCGGGGACACTACAGTGTGGAAGCCCGGCAGCTTCGAAAGATTGTCGAGAGACACACTCTTTCTTCCTTCGGCTTCTTCCAATAGCACGAAAGGTATACAGCTAAGCGCCTCGCCCAAAAGGTCTCCCTTTGCGGGGGGAGTTGATGGTGATGTGAGCGGGGAAGAAATAAACGGTCCGACCCCAACCGCGYGGGAGAGGGAATAACCGCCATCTGTAGCTAGGCGCTTCATTTCAGCACTAACATGGTCCGCGTACATCTTATAAACGGCGGCAAGCAGATCGCGGTACTCCTCCGTGTCTTCCAATGCCGAACGCGCAACGTTAGTGCGTGGCGCAGTCCGACCTATTGAGTTAGCCACCGCTAGAAAACTTATACCTTGAAACCCCGGAGTATTTTGTTGGACTGCAACACCTTCCACACAAGTCGCAACCGGTATAACAACACTCTCGTCGTCACGCTCGGCTCGCGCTCTCGCAATATCTACTAGGCCCCAATCTTTAAAAAGCTCGTCTTTGGCGACTGCAAATGCGAGCGTCGTCCCACCTGAACTGTATTGCTTAACTGCGTACTCTTTCTTAAAGCGGCCCTTATGGAACGACGTATCTATGTAAGCTCGGAGAGCTTGTTCAGGACTATCATAACCGACCTCAACGGGTTCGTTTTCATCTATATACACCAAAACCCTGCAACGCGGAAACATTAGCCATTGCCGAGCAACTTTTAGTATGTCACCAATCTCAGACGTTGGTCGAAGTACTATCTTAACTGAAGTGCCGTGCGGATACATTGGCAGCTCATCTCTGTCCTTCGACTTATCTAAAAGTTTTATTAGATATTTTCCGTGCACAGACCGCAACGCAATACGTCGGGCTTGCTCGTCGTCGGGGCTACAAGTTGTTATCTCGACGTCATCAGAAACCATAAAGGCTGACAATACGCCGATACCAAAACGGCTTATTGAATGAAAATCAGGATGATGTTCTCTAAACTTTGCATCCTGATACCGAGAGGATCCGACTTTTAATAGATGTTTCTCTACTATCTCCTGCGACATTCCAGTACCATTGTCTTCGACAATAAGACTTCTCGTTTCAGATTTCCAAAAGATCTTCACATGCCCAGTCGCCTCAGAGTTTGTCTTGTCAATATTAGACTGTAGTCTGACGGCATCTAAAGCGTTCTGCGTTAGCTCTCGAAGAACGACAGTCGAATTATTGTATAAGGTATGCCCAGTAAGTAGATCAAGAATCTTGTGTTGGTCGAGTTCGAACTCAAAAGATTGTTGAAGGAAGCCATCTGTCTCTATGTCGTTGCCGTCAATAAACCGCCAGTTAAAGCTATACGACTCGATTCTATGTTTTTTTGACTTTTCTAAAGCAGCGTAGGTCGCAGACAACTCCTTTTCCGCATAGGTAATATATCTAGTCAGCCCGAAAAAGCCATCGGGCTCTTTGAAATTAGCATGAACCTCAATCGTATTTGGCGGAATGTCGTTTGTTACGGCGCCATCTCGGTTGCGGGCAGGCTTTGGTCGAACAGTTTTTACTGCGTTCTGTTTTTTCCATTCTACTTGGCTCGTGGGATCGCTCGGGTTTATCAATTGATAGAGAATGCTCGGGGCTCGATTATGCGTAATCTGCAATAAATCAACCGTTCGTAAAATGGCCGCAACATATTGTAGATTTGCGGTTTCAGCTTTGGAGCCATATGGACGATCGTATTTAAATACGTTTGTGTCATCGATAGAGCTCAAGGTGTGACTCTCGCATAAAAGAGCCAAGTCCTTTCGCAGTGCTGGGTCAAGTTTATCCAGTAATGCTGCAATCGCGGTTCTCATTTCTTGTGACGCGTCTGCATCGTCCAGATGGGTGCCGTCGATCCATGCTCGTACTCGTTTGCCGTGCGAATATCTCACAAAATCTTGGTATCGGATCGCGTCGGCCGCATCTCTAGACATCTGAGCCAGGCGTGCTTCGTATTCACGGTTTTTATCGGCATCCAGCACCGGATTCACCAAGAAGGATTTGAAATCCGGATTGCTCGCTCGTGTCTCAAACTCACGCTTAGTGACGAGAAGACCGATATCGTGGAAATATATTGAAACAACGAGCATGAACCAATCGGCCGGCGTCATGATATCCTGGGTTTCTCCGGGGATGATCCATTCACACATATCGAGCATATCAACCACGTGCTGAAAGCTATGATCAGTGTACTCGTAAAAGAGTCCGCCGGACTTCCAATTATCCAAGATGGCTCGTACCTTGGCGCGAACATCATGCATATTGATGGGAAATGCCGGCAAACTCGTAGCCGGTAGGGCACGATTCTCAGCAGCGGTGAATGGCAGTTCGGTCATTAGTCTCCCCTTCGACACCGTGAACAATCGCCTAAAGACATGGGTGGATGCAAGTGCGCGAGATGCAGTGCCACCCAGCGCCTCCGAATCTCGGTTCACTATTTAGACCAGAAGTTGCGCTGCGAGCAGTACACGTAGTTTGCCTAAGCCTAGGCACATTGGCAGACCATCACCCAATCCAGTTCAGACCGCCTGGTCCGATACAACCAAAAAAAGAAGGCATGGCAGCCACCAGCTGGGGCAACGAACGGCTTAGCGACCGCCGTGCTGCCCGGCACGCCTTGCGATGTCCACTCATGACCGCTGGATATTCGGTGACGTTGCGCAATTGAGGTAGCCCTCCTCCCGCCTAGCAGGTGCTTCAAGGCAGGAGGGATGACCGATGACGATTTATGCCGGTTTACACATTTCTGACAAGATGACGCGCATCTGTGGGTGGACGGCGACGCAGGATCAAGTGGTGCGATGTGCGGGCGACCGATCCGGAAGTTCTGGCAAAAACGCTAAATGGCTGTACCCGGATCTGGCGCGGGTGGTCTTGGAAAGCATAAGCGGAAGGCTGCGATGACACAGCGGGAGAAAGAAGCTACCCAGCAGCGAATCCTCTCGAATCCGACTGCTGGCGGCGAGGCGGTGAACGGCCGATCGCGCTCAAGCTGATAACGGCGGTGCCAGTGCATACCGCTGCCCATCGGAGCAGCCGCCACCCCAACCCACCTCAAGTAATCACCCCACTCCGCCCGATCGGATTCCCCCGCTCCAGCGCAATCCGCTTCGCAATCTCCCGGTTCAGCTCCGTCGGATTCTCCGCAAACGCCCGCGGCGTCATCCCAGTGAAATGCTTGATTTCCCGCGTCACATGCGACTGGTCGTAGAACCCGTCGACCAGCAGCTCGTCCAGCTCGGGGTCGCGGTGCGTCATCGCCACCGCCGCGCGCAGCGCCCGGTATTTGCGGGCCAGCACCTTGGGCGGCGACCCGAAATAGCGTTTGCAGCCGCGCTGGACCTGGCGCAGCGAAAGGCCGGTCAGCTCGACCAGATCGTCGATGTCGGGCGCGATGGCGCTGGCGAGCCATGCGTTCACCTTGCCCACGAACGCCTGATATCCCGGTTTCTGCCGCGTCATCAGCGTGACCAGCATCTCCTCCAGGATCGCGACGCGCGCATCGAAATCCGGCGTGGCGCGCAGCTTCTCGTACACCTCGGTCACGATGGGGCCGAACAGATCCTTCGCATCGAACAGCCGGTTCGCCGCCGCCGAGGCGTCCATCGGCACCAGCGCCGCCCAGCCAAGCGGCATCAGCCCGACGCCGATCGCCTCGGCCGCGCCGTCGCAGCTCAGGCTCGAGGATCCGGTGGTGGGGCCCAGCACATAGATGTCCGGCATCGCCTGCTCGGTGCCGTCGATAAAGCGATAGCGCGCATTGTCGCCGCGCAGGATGAAGCGGAACTGCGCATAATCGGCGCGGTCGACGCCCTCGAAACGATCGTCGTCCTGCTCGAAATGGTAGAAAAACGAGAAATGATCGGCCAGCCGGGCAGGGGGCTGGCGGAAATCCATCTTCAGGTTCGACATAGATGTTGCTCAGTCGATGAAGTTTCTTGCGCCATTCCGCTAGGCGAATCCGGCTTTCTTCACAAATGTTTCGAGAAGGGCGGCGATAATGGCGCCGCAGCGCATGAGCTCCCGCCTGCGCCTCGCCTTCAAGGCCCTGCCTGGCCCCGGCGACGCGAGGTCGATTCAATAGTCTCGCCAGCGATGCCAGCGTCACCGCCGAGGAGGACCGTCGCATGAAGCCGCCATTGCCGCCCATCGAAGCCGCGCTGCACTATGCCCGATCGTCCCGCGCCGTCATGGCGGCCCCGCGCACCGGCGCCATCCCGCCGAAACACGGCGCGCGCAAGACACCATCCCAATTCATGTGCCTGACGTCCAGCGCCGCGCGACCACCGCTAGTCCCTGCAACCGGTTCTCATAAATCGGCAACTATAGGTGATCTACTCGATCCGGGTCCTGCGCGCCGAGGACTGCAAAATTTCCCGCGCACCGCGCCGGCGCACCGGCTCTTCTGCCGCTTGTCTTGCTCCATCGGGCAGGCATCCGAAAAAATCGGGGTCGACGTGTCCTGGCATAATAGGTGTTTTACTGCCGCCTTTCCGGCCGCACCGCCCGTTTTTACTGTCGCTGTTCTTGAGCCACAGGGAAGGGCRCCATCGTCCCCCGTCGTTCAGGCGGCGCTCTTCATGCTTCCCGCCATCGGCCAGTCGCACAGGCCCCGCCGCTCCCCGGCGACGAGCCGCCCGGCACCGAATCCCCGCACCAAAAATCCTTTTCGCCCCCGCTTGTCGCCTCGGCGCGCTGCGCTAGAGTCGCGGGGCACAAGGGGTAATATCATGGTTCGGCCTATCTTCTTCGCCACGCTGCTCGCAGCCGGCTCCGTCGCGCATGCGGGCGACAAGCCGCTTTACGCCCCGCTGCCGGATTGGGTGAAGCCCGCGCCGCCGATCGACCCGGCCGCCGTCAAGGACGATTCCCCCGTCTATCTGATCCTCGACAATCAGCAGCGGCTGAAGGACGGGCAGGTCACGGCCTATGTCGAAACCGCGGCGCGCGTCGGCTCGACCCAGATCCTGGATTCGCTCGGCACGGTGAAGCTGCAATGGTCGCCGGACAAGGGCGACCTGATCGTCCACCGCGCCGAGATCATCCGCGGCGCCGAGCATATCGATCTGCTCGCCGCCGGGGAGCGTTTCTCGGTGCTGCGGCGCGAGGAGCAGCTCGAGCAGCGCATGCTGAGCGGCACCTTGACCGCGACCATGGCGGTCGAGGGCCTGCGCGTCGGCGACGTGCTGCACCTGAGCTATTCGATCACGGAGAAGGATGCGACGCTCAAGGGCAATGTCCAGGCCTTCGCCCTGCTCCCCACCGAGCCGCTGCGCATCCAGTTCGCCCGCAGCCGGCTGATCTGGCCGCAGGATGTCGACATCCACTGGAAGGCCAATATCGGCACCGCCCAGCCCGTGCTGACCACCGCCGGCGGCTATCGCGAGCTGACCATCGCGCTGCCTTTGGCCAAGCAGGCCGAGATGCCGGCCGACGCGCCCGCGCGCTTCCGCCGCCCGCCGATGCTCGAGGCGACCAGCTTCGACAGCTGGAACACCATCTCGAAGGTGATGGCGCCGCTCTATGCGACCGACGGGCTGGTCGCGGCGGGCAGCCCGCTCGCCGCCGAGATCGCGAAGATCAGGGCCGCCGAGACCGATCCGCTGAAGCGCACCGCGCTCGCGCTCCAGCTGGTGCAGGGCAAGGTGCGCTATCTGTTCAAGGGCATGGATGGCGGCAATTACGTGCCCCAGACGCCGACCCAGACCTGGAACCTGCGTTATGGAGACTGCAAGGCCAAGACGCTGCTGCTGCTGACCATCCTGCACGAACTGGGCATCGAGGCGGAGCCGGTGCTGGCGAGCAGCCAGCTCGGCGATCTGCTGCAGGATCGCCTGCCGACCCCCGGCGCCTTCGACCATGTCTTTGTCCGCGCGACCGTGGCGGGCGAGGCCTTGTGGCTCGACGGCACCGATGGCGGCGCGCGGCTGGAGGACCTGCATGACGCGCCGCCCTTCCGCTTCGTCCTGCCCGTGCGCGTGGCGGGCTCGGGGCTGATCCCGGTGCCGCTTCGTCCCGGCGCCCGGCCCGAGCTGCGCGCCGAGATCGAGCTCGACGAGACCGCCGGGGTCAATTTCCCCGCGCCGTTCCGCGCCGCGATCACGGTGCGCGGCCAGCTCGCCGAGCTGTTCCGCGCCGGCTCGCTCCAGGCGAGCAAGGATCAGCTGACCGAGATGGCCGGCAAGATGATCGGGCCCTATCTCGACAATCCCACCGTCATGTCGCGCAGCATCAGCTTCGACGATGCTGCCGGCACCGCGACGCTCAACGCGGCGGGCGTCGCCTATCCCGACTGGAACAAGGAGAATGAACGCTATCGCGACGCGCTCGATCGCGCCGTCACGCAGCTCAATTTCCAGCCCGACCGGACTCGCCCGGCCTGGCGCGACATCCCGGTCGCGACCGAGGATCCGCATCATTTCGTGATCCGCACGAAGATCCGCCTGCCCGATGGCGGCACCGGCTTCACGCTCGAAGGCAATCAGACCTTGTCGGCCACGCTGGCCGGCAACAAGCTGCAGCGCACGACGACGCTGGCCAATGGCTGGGTCACCACCGAGGACGATCTGATGTCGACCGGTGCGGAGATCGCGGTCGCCGACATCGGCGCCGAACGCCAGCGGCTCGATCAGGCGAAGCAGCATCTGCTGCGCGTCGTCGCCCCCGCCAATTATGCCGCGCCCTGGCAGATCGTCGCCGAGGGCAAGAAGGCCAAGCGCTTCGATCCGATCCTCGCCCAGTACAGGCAGGGCATCGCCGACGAGCCCGACAAGGCCGAGCCCTATCGCAACCGCGCCTGGTTCCTGGAGCGCATCTATGATCGCGGCGCCGCGATCGAGGACCTGACCCGCGCCATCGCGATCGATCCCAGCGTCGATTTCTACCTGTGGCGCGCCCGCCTCTACGAAGCGACCGGCGACAAGGCGAAGGCGCTCGACGACGTCACCGCGGCGCGCAAGGTCGATCCGGCGTCGGGCGCGGCGATCAATCAGCTCGCCTCCCTGCTCGCCGACAATGGCAAGAAGGATCAGGCGCTGACCCTGCTCGATCAGCGCATCGACGAAGGCGGCAAGGACAAGCCCAATTTCATGGCCGCCAAGGCCGAGATTCTGGGCGATTCCGGCGACAAGGACGGTGCCATCGCCACGATCGACGCCGCCATCGCTTCGACCCCGGGCAGCCCGGTGCTGCTCAACGCGCGCTGCTGGGTGAAGGGCACGCTCAACGTCATGCTCGATACCGCGCTGAAGGACTGCACCAAGGCGATCGAGCTGAGCGATTCGCCGGAGTCGATCCTGGACAGCCGGGCGATGGTCTATTTCCGCATGAACCGCTTCGAGGATGCGCTGAGCGATCTCAACGCCGCGCTCGATCTCGAACCGGGCCTGCCCGCCAGCATGTATATGCGCGGCGTGGTGCGCAAGCGCATGGGCGACGCCAAGGCCAGCGAGGGCGACCTCGCGGCCGCGCGCATGATGACGCCGCAGATCGACCGCACCTATGCCAAATACGGCATCGTCCCGTGATTTGGTCCTCCCCTGACCGGGCCCGGGCGACTACAGCGCTGCGATGCATCTGCGCGCCGAAGCCCTGGTCCTCGCGATCCGCCAGCATGGCGAGCACGGCGCGATCGTCCGTGCGCTCACCGCGGCGCACGGCCTGCAGGCGGGTTATGTCCGCGGCGGCCGCTCGCGCGCCATTCGCCCCATCCTGCAGCCGGCGAACCTCATCCTGGGCGAATGGCGCGCCCGCACCGAGGATCAGCTCGCCGGCCTCACGGTCGAGCTCATCCGCAGCCGCGCGCCGCTGTTCGCCGAGCCGCTGCCGGCCGCCGCGCTCGAATGGGTGACGGCCTTGACCGCGACGGCCTTGCCCGAGGCGCAGCCCTATCCGCGCCTCCACGCGGCGCTGGGCGGGGTGATCGGCGCGATCGAGGCGGCGCCCGCCGCGCGCGGCTGGGCGGTCGCGCTCGCCCGCTACGAGCTGCTGCTCCTCGCCGAGCTCGGCTATGGGCTCGAACCCGATGACCTGCCCGATATCCTGCGCACCGGCGGCGAGGCGGCCTGGCCCGACATCCTCACCGCGCTGCGCGTCACCGGGGAGGCGCTGGAGAGCGATGTCCTCACCGATCGCCGCGCCGAGACCCTCGCGGCGCGCGCGCGGCTGATCGACCGGTTGAAAAGGGCGGTTGCGTGAGTCCCCGCGCCTGAGGCAAGGGCGCGCTCGCGCCGAAGGATCGGTCGCTACCCGACACGAACGGAACTATTGGAGGACGTCTGAATGCCCTTGATCGCGATCCTGCCCGGAGACGGCATCGGCCCCGAAGTCACCGCGGAGGCACGTCGCGTGCTGGAGACGCTCGATCTCGGCCTGTCGTTCGAGGAAGGGCTGGTCGGCGGCATCGCCTATCACACCACCGGCCACCCGCTCCCGCCCGAGACGCTGGACCTCGCGAAGCGCGCCGACGCCATCCTGTTCGGCTCGGTCGGCGATCCGACCTGCGACAATCTCGAACGCGGCCTGCGCCCCGAACAGGCGATCCTCGGCCTGCGCAAGGAACTGACGCTGTTCGCCAATCTGCGCCCCGCCAAGCTCTTTCCGGGGCTCGAGGACGCGTCCTCGCTCCGCCCGGAGATCGCCCGCCGGATCGACCTGCTGATCCTGCGGGAGCTCAACGGCGACGTCTATTTCGGCGAAAAGGCCATGCGCACCACCGCGACGGGGCTGCGCGAAGGCTATGACATCATGAGCTATGACGAGAGCGAGGTCTCGCGCATCGCTCATTCCGGTTTCCAGGCCGCCCAGCGCCGGCGCGGCAAGCTCTGCTCGATCGACAAGGCCAATGTGCTGGAAACGTCGCAATTGTGGCGGGATGTCGTGATCGAAACATCGGCGCAATATCCGGACGTCACGCTGACTCACATGTTGGTGGACAATGCGGCAATGCAGCTGGTGCGCGATCCGGGCCAGTTCGACGTGATCGTGACGGGCAACCTGTTCGGCGACATCCTCTCCGATCTGGCGAGCATGTGCGTCGGCTCGATCGGCCTGCTGCCCTCCGCCGCGCTCGATGCGCAGGGCAAGGGCCTGTACGAGCCGATCCATGGCAGCGCGCCGGACATTGCCGGGCAGGGCAAGGCCAATCCGGCCGCGGCGATCCTCTCGGCGGCCATGATGCTGCGCTTCTCGCTCAACATGCCCGAGCCCGCCGACCGGATCGAGGCGGCGGTCGCGACTGCCCTGGCGAACGGCGCGCGTACCGCTGATCTCGGCGGAACGCTGTCGACCCGCGGCATGGCCGACGCAGTGCTGGCGGCGCTTGCATGACCGGTTCGTTGCTCGATCTCGCGATCGTCATCCCGACCTTCAACGAGGCGGGCAACGTGCCGCTGCTCATCGCCAAGCTCGACGCCGCGCTCCGGGGGCGCGAGTGGGAGGCGATCTTCGTCGACGACAACAGCCCGGACGGCACGGCGGGCGTCGCGCGCCAGATCGCCCGGCTCGACCGGCGCGTCCGCGTGATCCAGCGGATCGGACGGCGCGGGCTTTCCTCGGCCTGTATCGAGGGCATGTCGGCCACCGCCGCGCCGATCGTCGCGGTGATCGACGGCGACATGCAGCATGACGAGACGATCCTGCCGGCCATGCTCGACCGCCTGCTGCAGGACGAGAGCCTCGATCTCGTCATCGGCTCGCGCTTCGTCGAGGGTGGCGGCACCGGCGACTGGGATCATGACCGCGTCGCCAAGTCGGCCTTCGCCACCAAGCTCTCGCGCCAGGTGTTGAAGGCCGATCTCAACGATCCGATGAGCGGCTTCTTCATGATCCGCACGCAGATCGTGCGCGAGGCGTCACCGCATCTGTCGGCGATCGGCTTCAAGATCCTGCTCGACATCATGACCGCCAATCCGCGGCCGCTGAAGTTCGTCGAGCTGCCCTACACCTTCCGCCTGCGCACCGAGGGCGAGAGCAAGCTCGATCACGTCGTCGCGATGGAATATCTGATCGCGATCTACGACCGCATGTTCGGGCGGGTCGTGCCGGTGCGCTTCGCCATGTTCGCGGCGATCGGGGCTCTTGGCGCGGGCGTGCATTTCCTCGTGCTCGGGCCGTTGTTCAAGGAACTGCATGTCGGCTTCCTGGTGTCGACGATCATCGCTACCAGCGTGGCGATGACCTTCAACTTCTTCCTCAACAACGCGCTGACCTATCGCGACAGCCGCCTGAAGGGCGCCAAGCAGCTGTTCGAGGGCTGGGTGTCGTTCTGCGCCGTCTGCTCGGTCGGCGCGATCGCCAATGTCGGCGTCGCGGCCTTCCTCTACGACGCGCGGTCGGACACCTGGGCCTTCTCCGCGCTCGCGGGCATCCTGGTCGGCGCGGTGTGGAACTATGCGCTGTCCTCGCGCTTCACCTGGGGGCGCTATTGACCGGGGTTCAGGGCCATGTCGGGAACCACATCCAGTAGCGGAAATCCTGCGGATCACTCAACGGCATCGCTGCGATGATCGGGTAGAAATAGACGAACAGGCAAAAGGCGAGCAGGAGAAAACCCTCATCCCAATGCGCATAACGCCCTTTGCCGAACCGGTCGAACGCAGCAGCCAGCGGCAGCGCCAGGAAGATGCTCGACAGGTAATAATAATAGAAGAAACCCAAGGACTTGGGGATGATGGCCCATATCGCGTAAGACGCGATCCACAGCGCCGCGACGGCCAGCATCCTCGCAGATCCGTCGCGCTGCCATGCGTAAAGGCAGGCGCCCACGGCAATCAGGCCGCCCCACAGGATCGCCGGGTTGCCGACCAGCAGGATGCCGCGCATCGCCCCGTCGACCGACTCGTACAGATACCAGATCGGCCGGATCATCAGCGGCCAGGTCGGCCAGCTGGACTGATAGGTGTGCGGTGGCAGGACCTGGGTCTGCGAGGCGTACATCTGCATCTGGAACTTGATGAAGCCGTCGGCCGTCAGGGGGAACTGGGCGTAGAAGAAGGCCGGGAGGAAGGTGAGGCTGTAGACCGCGACGCTCACCACACCGAGCGCGAACAGCGCGGGCACCACGGGCAGGCCGGGCCAATAGGTCTGGTCGCCCGGATTGAGCGCGGCATAGATCGATCGCCTGCGCGCGCGGGCGTCGCGCAGCCGGATCGCGACAAGCGCGACCGCCGCATAGGCGATATAGGGTACCGCCGCCCATTTGGTGCCTACCGCCAGGCCGAGCAGCACCGATCCGAGGATCCAGCGCGGCCAGGTCTTTCCGGGTGGTGCCCGCATCGCCCAGAGCAGGGCGGCGATGCCGGTGACGACGAACGCGGCCATGAAGCCGTCCAGCATCCCGATCCGCGCCTGGATGAACACGGTGATGTTGAGCAGTACGAACAGCGCGCCCATCGTCGCCGTGCGTACCCGGCCGAACAGCATCCACAGGATCGCGAAGATGCCGAGCACCACCGCGGTCGCCGCATAGGTCGACATGATCCGCCAGCCCAGGCTGTTGTCGCCGAAGATCAGCATGCCGAGCGCGATCAGTTCCTTGCCGAGCAAGGGATGTTCGATGTTCGACGGGCCGCTCAACTGCAGCAGGACGCGAGCGGCCGCGACATAATGCGTTTCGTCGAACACCAGCTTGTGCGGCGTGGTGAGTCGGAAGCTGAACAGCAACTGCGCGACAAAGCCGATGATCGCGGCGGCGCGGTACGGGCGGGGCTGCGACTCGGTGGTCATTACCGTGCCATTCCCACTTCGGCAGCGTCCTTTCAAGAGTCGCCCATTGACGCAGGGCAATCCGTCCCGGCAAAGCGTCCCGCATGAAACGCCGTACCGGACAAGACCGCTCGATCACCAGCAACTGGCGCCCCGCCACCCAGGCCGTGCGCGGCGGGACCGCGCGCTCCGAATGGGGCGAGACCTCGGAAGCGCTCTTCCTGACCTCGGGCTATGCCTATGACTGCGCCGGCGACGCCGCGGCGCGCTTCGCGGGCGAACAGGTCGGCATGACCTATTCGCGCCTTCAGAACCCCACGGTGCAGATGCTGGAGGAGCGCATCGCACTGCTCGAAGGCGCCGAGGCGTGCCGGTCGATGACGACCGGCATGGCAGCGATGACCGCGGTGCTGCTCTGCCAGCTCCAGACCGGCGACCATATCGTCGCGGGTCGCGCCGCGTTCGGCTCGTGCCGCTGGCTCACCGACACCTTGCTGCCGAAGTTCGGCATCGGGGTGACCATCGTCGATGCACGCGATCCGCAGCAATTCGCCGACGCGGTCCGGCCCGAGACCAAGGTCTTTTTCTTCGAAACGCCCGCGAACCCCACGATGGACGTCGTCGACCTGAAGGCGGTCTGCGACATTGCCCGCGCGCACGGCATCGTCAGCGTCGTCGACAATGCCTTCGCCACGCCCGCGCTGCAGCGGCCGATGGAGTTCGGCGCGGACGTCACCGCCTATTCGGCGACCAAGATGATGGACGGGCAGGGCCGCGTGCTCGCCGGTGCTGTCTGCGGGAGCGAGGATTTCATCAACAACACGCTGCTGCCCTTCACCCGCAATACCGGCCCGACGCTCAGCGCGTTCAATGCCTGGGTGGTGCTGAAGGGCCTGGAGACGCTCGACCTGCGCATCCGCCGCCAGAGCGAGAACAGCCTGAAGGTGGGGCAATTCCTGGAGACGCGGGTGCCGCGCATCCTCCACCCAGGCCTGCCGAGCCATCCCCAACACAATCTCGCGATGGCGCAGATGGACGCGTGCGGCCCGATCTTCGCGTTCGAGGTCGAGGGGCGCGAGCAGGCGCACGGCCTGCTAGATGCGCTCACCCTGGTGGATATCTCTAACAATATCGGCGACTCGCGCTCGCTGATGACTCATCCTGCCTCGACCACTCATTCGGGCGTGGCGGAGGAGAAGAGACTGGAGATGGGCGTCACCGAGGGCATGCTGCGCCTCAATGTCGGCCTGGAGGATCCGCAGGACGTGATCGAGGATCTCGATGGCGCGCTGCGGGCGGTGGGGCTGTGAAGGCACTTTTCCCCAATGTCGCGGAGACGCGCGGCGTGATCGTGCGCGTCTCGGTCAGTTATCTTCCCGAACAGTCGGAGCCGGGCCGCGGCCGCTGGTTCTGGGCCTATCATGTCCGGCTGGAGAATGAGGGGCCGATGGCGGTGCAGCTGCTGACCCGCCACTGGATCATCACGGACGGCCGCGGCGCGCGCCATACCGTCGAGGGCGAGGGCGTGGTCGGCGAGCAGCCGCTGATCGCGCCGGGTGGCAGCTTCGATTATGTCTCGGGTTGCCCGCTGGCGACGCCGACCGGATCGATGCAGGGCAGCTATCACATGATCGGCGAGGACGGATCGGCGTTCGAGGTCGATATCCCCAAATTCGCGCTCCTCGCGCCGGCGGTGGGCGCGTGAAGCGGACTCATCTTCCCCTCAACGGCCTGCGCGTGCTCGACGCCGCCGCGCGGCATCTGTCCTTCACCCGCGCCGCCGATGAGCTTGCCGTCACGCCGGCGGCGGTCGGCCAGCAGATCCGCGCGCTGGAGGACACGCTCGGCGTCGTCCTGTTCCGCCGCACCACCAAGGGCCTGGAACTCACGCCCGAGGGTGAGGCGGGCCTTGCCGCGCTCCGCCACGGCTTCCTCCAGTTCGAGGAAGCCGTCCGCGCCATGCAGGCCGGGCAGACCTCCAAGTCGCTGACCATCGCCGCCCCGCGCGACCTGACCGAGAAATGGCTGATGCCGCGCCTCGCCGAGATCGCCCGCGCCGATGGCGAGCTGCGCTTCGTGCTGGTCTCCGCCGACGATGACGTCGACTTCACCGAGGCGAACCTCGATCTGGCGATCCGCTGGGGCGATGGACCTGGCGAGCATGAGGGCGAAGCGCTCGAATCCGAGGGCATGGTCACGATCGAGCGGCCCGGCGGCGGCATCGATACGCGCATCTCCTGGCCGGGCTGTCTCAACGACCCCGACGTCTCGCTCGTGCGAGTCGGCGATGCCGGCCTCGCGATCGACGCCGCGGCGCAGGGGCTGGGCCGGGCGACCGTGCCCGAGCTGCTGGCGGCGGCGGACCTGGCTTCGGGGCGGGTGGTCATCATCGGCGATGCCCGGCCATCCGCGCTCGGCTACTGGATCGTCGCGCCCCTGCCGCAATGGCGCCAGAAGAAGGTGCGCTCGCTGGTCGACGCGCTGACGGCGTGAGCGAGACGTTCTCGAGCGACCGTCTGGCGATGCGCCCGCAAGGCGTCGGGGACGCCGAGGCGCTGCACGAGGCCTATCGTGACGAGACGGTCATGCGATACTGGTCCAGCGCGCCGCACGCCGATCTGGAAGAGACGCGCGCCTATCTCGCGCCACGCGATGACAAAGCCGACTGGCGCGGCTGGACGATCACTCTGGCCGGGACCGGCGAGGTGACCGGCACGCTCGCCGCCGGCGCCAGGCGTGCCGGGGTCAGCGAGATCGGCTATATGATCCTGCGTCGCCACTGGGGCCATGGCTATGCGCGCGAAGCCGTCAGCCGGCTGCTCGACCTGCTGTTCGTGGAGGAAGGGCATCGCCGCGTGATGGCTGACACGGATCCGGACAATGCCGGCTCCAACGCCTTGTTGACCCGGCTCGGCTTCACGTTGGAAGGGCGGCTGCGCGGCGAATGGGAGACGCATATCGGCGTCCGCGACAGCTTCATCTGGGGCATGCTCGCCGAGGAATGGACAAACAGATGAGCAAGCCCGACCTGACCGACCCCGTTCAGCGCGCCGCCTATCGGCGCGAGTTGCGGAATGTCGCCAGTCCGTTGCGCTACACCGGCGTGGCCTTTGCACTGCTAGGCGCGCTGCTGGCCATCGCCCGCAGCAAATGGGCGCCGCAGATGCCGTCGGCCATCCCCATGGCGGCGCTCGCGCTGGGCGTGCTCAACATGCTCGCGGCGATAGCGCTGCGCACGCGCTATCATCAGCAACGCATGAAGGACTGATCGCGCATCGCCCACGGGCGAGGCCGGACGAGCTGGATTGGGGGCTAGCGGGCAGTGACGCCGGTTACGCGCAGTCCCGCGATCTGGTGCGGCGCGGCGGGGTCCAGCGCGATCTGCATCGTAGCGATTCCACGTTCGAAGCCGATCAGCAGCGTTCCACTCAGCGGCGTGACCGGGGTCAGCTTCTCGACGCCCGTCACCGGGCCCGAGGCGGCGACGAGCTGTGCGGTCACCGTATCGAACTGGTCCTTGGGCACGGCGGTCCGGAAGGCGGCCGTGAATACCGCGTCATAGTCGCCCTTGCCGCCGAGGATCGCGACCACATCCTTCGCGCGGGCCTCCATCGCGGGGTCTGCGACGACCGTGGTCGCGGACGGCACGGTCTGCGCGGCGGCGGGGGTCATGATCAGGAGAAGGGCGGTAGCGAGCGCGCGGTGCATTGGCGGATCCTAACTGTGTCGCCGGACTGTTACGCCCGATCCAGCTCGATACAAAGGGAGGACTCCCTGGATCAGGCGTCGATCGCGTCCTCGTCCATGCGCGCGGCATTTTCCTGGATGAAGGCGAAGCGGTGCGCCGGGTTGTTGCCCATCAGCCGGTCGACCAGATCCTTCACCACCGCGCGCTCCTCATATTCCTGGGGTAGGGTGATGCGCAGCATGCCGCGGGTCTTGGGGTCCATCGTCGTCTCGCGGAGCTGCATCGGGTTCATCTCGCCAAGGCCCTTGAAGCGCGCGACATCGACCTTCTTGCCCTTGAACTCGTTCGCCTCGATCGATGCGCGGTGGGCGTCGTCCATCGCGTAGAGGCTCTTCGTGCCGGCGGTCAGGCGGTAGAGCGGCGGCTGGGCGAGATAGAGGTGCCCGCGCCGGACCAGTTCCGGCATYTCCTGGWAGAAGAAGGTSATCAGCAGSGTCGCGATATGSGCCCCGTCCACGTCGGCGTCGGTCATGATGACGATGCGCTCATAGCGCAGATTGTCGGGGATGCAGTCCTTGCGCGTACCGCAGCCCAGCGCCTGGATCAGGTCGGCAATTTCCTGATTGGCGAGGATCTTGGCCGAGGTGGCGGAGGCGACGTTCAGGATCTTGCCGCGGATCGGCAGGATCGCCTGGGTCTTGCGGTCGCGCGCCTGCTTGGCCGAACCGCCGGCCGAATCGCCCTCGACGATGAAAATCTCGGTGCCCGTCGGATCGTCGGCGGAGCAGTCGGTAAGCTTTCCCGGAAGTCGCAGTTTGCGCGCCGAGGTCGCGGTCTTGCGCTTGACCTCGCGCTCCTGCTTGCGACGCAGGCGCTCGTCCATCCGCTCCAGCACATAACCGAGCAGCGCCTTGCCGCGCTCCATATTGTTGCCGAGGAAATGATCGAAATGGTCGCGCATCGCCTTTTCGACGAGCAGGGCGGCTTCGGGCGAGGTCAGCCGGTCCTTGGTCTGGCTCTGGAATTGCGGATCGCGGATGAAGACCGAGAGCATCAGCTCACTGCCGGTCATCACGTCCTCGGCCGCGATCTCCTTGGCCTTCTTCTGTCCGACCAGCTCGCCGAAGCCGCGAATGCCCTTCACCAGCGCCGCGCGCAGGCCCGCCTCGTGCGTGCCGCCATCGGGAGTCGGGATGGTGTTACAGTACCAGCTATAGCTGCCGTCACTCCACAACGGCCAGGCGACTGCCCATTCGACGCGGCCCTTGCCCTCTGCGAATTCCTGGCTGCCGGTGAAGAAATCCGCGGTCGCGCATTCGCGCCCGTTGATCTGCTCGCGCAGATGATCGGCCAGGCCGCCGGGAAACTGGAACACGGCCTCGGGCGGGGTATCGTCGCCGATCAGCTCCGGCGCGCACTTCCAGCGGATCTCGACGCCGGCGAAGAGATAGGCCTTGGAGCGGGCGAGCTTGTAGAGCCGAGCCGGCTTGAAGTGGAGTTCGGGCCCGAAGATCTGCTCGTCGGGCACGAAGCTGACCGAGGTGCCGCGCCGGTTGGGCGTGCCGCCCAGCGATTCGAGCGGGCCGAGCGTGATGCCGCGCGAGAAACGCTGGCGGTACAGCTCCTTGTTCCGCGCGACCTCGATAACCGTGTCCGACGAGAGCGCGTTGACCACGCTGACGCCGACGCCGTGGAGGCCGCCTGCCGTGCTGTACGCCTTGCCCTCGAACTTGCCGCCGGAATGCAGCATCGACATGATCACTTCGAGCGCCGACTTGTCCGGGAATTTCGGATGCGGATCGACCGGCATGCCGCGGCCATTGTCGACGATGGTCAGCCGGTTGCCGGGCTCGAGCGTGACCTCGATCCGCGTCGCATGGCCCGCGACCGCCTCGTCCATGGCATTGTCGAGCACCTCCGCGGCGAGATGGTGCAGCGCGCGTTCGTCGGTGCCGCCGACATACATGCCGGGCCGCCGCCGGACGGGCTCGAGCCCCTCCAGCACCTCGATCGAGGAGGCGTTGTAATCGGCGGTTGCTTTGGATGAGGAAGCGAAAAGGTCTTCGGCCATGGAAGAGCTATAGGGTCCGGTGAGTCAGGAGCGCAAGAATGCTTCTCCCGCCGGGAGAAGGGTGGTCCTGTCCCCTCTCCCACGAGAGGAGAGGGGTTTGAATCAGCGGACCCGCGGGCCGCCGAAGGGAAGGGGCGGCGGCGGGCGGCGATCGCGGCGCGGGAGTTGCGCCTGATAGGCATGGCCGCAATGCGCGACGCAATAAGGGAAGCCCGGGTTCACCTTGTCGCCGCAGAAATGGAAGTCGGGCTCGCCCGGATGGCCGAGCGGCCATTTGCAGATCTTGTCATTGAGATCGAGCAGGGTGGTCTTGCCCGCCATGTCGGCCGACGGCTTGGCCGGCACGAGGCGGCGTGGCGGGGCCGGGGTGATCGGCGCCTGCTGCTCGCCCGGTGCCTGGCGGAGGAAGCCGCCGGGGCCCACCGAGCGCATGATCGGCTGCGGCGCAGCGGGCGCCGCGACGACGGGCGCATCGGTGTCGCCGTCGTCGTCCTCATCCTCTTCGTCGATCTCGACCTTGGCGGCGATCGGCGCGGGGGCGGGGGCCGGCTGAGGCGCGCGCTCGGGCGCCTTGGGCGGCGCCGGCTTGGCC
>NZ_JBFUDK010000021.1:0-77549 GCF_056404755.1 Sphingomonas sp. P2_B6 | reverse complement strand
CCGGATAGCCAAGGTCCTGCGATATCTCCGACAGGGTGCGCGGCTCGCGACCCTTTTCGAAATAGCGGAAGATCGACAAGACACGTTGCGCCGACTTGACGCTCGCTGCGCCCTCGCTCGATTCAGGAACCATCATGGTCCTCATTGTAAGGATTGCGCCGCATTTGCGAAGGCCAATCTCGATCCCTTGTTCAGCCGCCGCCCTGCCCGCCACTCACTCCCCGGCCCGCCGGCGCCCCGTTCGCCTTCACGCAAACACCCCGGCACACCCACGCTCACCACACCCCGACAACGGGCAGAACTCCCCAAAAACGCCGGCGCGTCCGGCACGTGCAAATGCCAGGCTCTTCGAAACCGGCGAGCAGTCGCCCTGCCCGCTGCGTCACCGGCGGCGATACCGCCTCCCGGGTGGAGGCGGCGCGACCGCCGGCGCGGTCGCAAATGCTCAGGCGGGGATAAGTCCCCGCTCCTTGGCCATTGTGAGCGCAGTGTCTTCAATCATGTCTTCCTGGCCGCCGATCATCTTCTTGCGCGCCAGTTCCACGAGGAGATCGCGCGCAGGAATGCCATATTTCCGTTGCGCATCCTTCGCCGCGTAGAGAAACGTCGAGTAGACGCCGGCATATCCCAGGGTCAGCGAGTCCCGATCCGCACGGGGCGGCTTTGGCATCATCGGAAGAACGCGATCCTCAGCCACATCCATCAATTTGAACGTGTCGACACCCGTCTCGATACCCATCCGCTCGGATACGGCCGCGAACAGCTCGAGCGGCGTATTGCCCGCCCCTGCCCCCAGGCCTGCGGCAGAGCCATCGATGCGGCTTGCTCCGGCTGCAACCGCGGCGATCGAATTCGCAACGCCCATGCCGAGATTGTGATGGCCGTGAAAGCCAATCTCGGTTTCCGGATGAAGCGCCGCCCGCAACGCCGAAACCCGGTCAGTCACCTCTTCGGGCAGCATGTACCCGGCACTGTCGACACAATAAATCGTCGTCGCGCCATAGCTCTCCATCAGAAGGCCTTGCGCAACGAAATTCTCGACCGGGGTCATATGGGCCATGATCAGGAATCCGACCGTGTCCATGCCGAGCTTGCGACCCAGCCCGATATGCTGCTCCGTCATATCGGCCTCTGTGCAATGCGAGGCGACGTGCACGCATCCCGCACCGCAGTCGGCCGCCATGCGCAGTTCGTCGAGCGTCCCGATGCCGGGAACATGTAAAACCGATACCACAGCGCGCTTCATCCGCGAGACGACAGCTGTGATATACTCCCTGTCGCTGTGCAGGCTGCGGCCAAATTGAAGCGACGATCCGCCAAGGCCATCGCCGTGGGTGACCTGGATCAACGGCACGCCGGCTTCGTCCAGGCCGGTTGCGATATCGATCATCTGATCGAGGGTGATCTGGTGGCGCATCGAGTGCATGCCGTCGCGCAGGCACATATCGTGCATTTTGACCTTGCGGCCCTGAATTTGAGATGCGGCGATCATTAAACGGCCCCCTCGAGGATTGGCATTAGCTTGAGACTTCCATCAAGGATTTCGCGCGCGAGCATTTCGGCGGTCCGCGCCGCGGCGGCTGTCATGATATCGAGATTGCCGGCATATTTGGGCAGGAAGTCTCCCAGCCCCTCGACCTCGAGAAAGATGGTGACCTTGTTCCCGTCGAAAATCGGACCGTTCTTGAGACGATAGCCAGGCACATAGCCCTGCACATCCGCGATCATGCTGTGAACCGAGCGCGTGATGGCCTCGCGATCCGGCGTTTCTGCCGTTTCGCAATAGACGGTGTCGCGCATGATCAGCGGAGGCTCGGCCGGATTCACAACCGACATCGCCTTGCCCTTTTTGACGCCGCCGATGCGGACAATGGCGTCCGACGTGGTCCGGGTGAATTCATCGACATTCTTGCGCGTACCCGGGCCAATCGATTTGGACGCGATGGTCGCCACAATCTCGGCATAGTCGACTGGCTGGACGCGGCTGACCGCGCGGACCATCGGGATGGTTGCCTGTCCGGCGCATGTCACCATGTTGACGTTCATCACCTTTTCAGCGGACAGTTCGGCCAGATTGACCGACGGCACGCAGAAAGGGCCGATTGCAGCTGGCGTGAGGTCGATCATCATCACGCCCAGCTCATTGAGCTTGCGATTATTCTCCGCATGCACATAGGCCGAGGTCGCATCGAAGGCGATCTGCACACCATCGGCCACGACATGAGGCACCAGGCCGTCGACGCCTTCCGACGTGGTCTTCAGGCCGAGTTCCTTTGCGCGCGCGAGACCTTCGGACGTCGGATCGACGCCGACCATCCACACGGGCTCCAGAACCTCCGAGCGAAGCAGCTTGTAGAGCAGATCGGTCCCGATATTTCCGGGGCCAATGATGGCGCATTTTACTCGATACATGTGCTTGCCTCACAATCTCGACGGCCAGACCGTCTCTTTCACCTGCAGCCTAGACAGTTCACAGGGAAACTCAACAGTTTTCCTGCTAATAAACATTCCGGAAAACCCGTTTCGACAACGTGTCCCCGGCATTTTCCGTCAGGCCCAGGCACAGACTCCCGCTCCGTCCTGCCCGTCCGTCCGGTCGAACCTGCGCTCCTGCAGCCGGGCACAGGAAGGCCTGTCAACTTGCGCGACACGCGCTGATCGAGCGCATCGCCCGAGATGTTCCCCCGCAACATCCAGCCCGCGGATGAGCGCCTTCGATCGGGCACCTCTTCCCCCGATCTCCCCGCTCTTGCGGAAGGGCTTGCAAGCCAACCGGTTGCATTTCATACGCGGCAGATGCGCGCATCTGCTGACACGTCCATTTCTCCCGACACCGCGGTTGCCGAACTTTCCTTCGCGATCGATCAACTCCTGCGGCGCCTGCGCGCCGGTTCAAATCCCGACGAGCTTACCTGGCCTCAGACCGCCGCCTTGTCGGAACTCGAGAAGGGAGGCGCGATGACGACGGCCGATCTGGCGCGCGCCAAGTCGATCAAGCCGCAGTCGATGAGCGCCACGCTGGCGGAACTTGAGCGAGAAGGGTTGGTCGCGCGTCGTCCGCATCCTACAGACGGGCGCCAGATATTGTACGACCTGACAGCAGATGGCCTCGAGGCTCGACGAAAGCGCACTGCTCTCAAACGAAAATGGTTGCTCGACGCGGTCGCCAAACTTGATCCCGAGGAAAAACGGACGCTTATGGCCGCGGTGGCCGTGATCAAACGTCTTGGCGACAGCAATAGCTGACTCGCCGGGCGTGACCAAAGCCCTTTGCCCACCTGCCCTGCCGGCGGCCAGCGAACCGGCCTCACGCGGCCAGGCATGCGGCGCCGGGAATCGATCTGCAATCATCCTCCTGGATTGACCAGGAACGGCCGGCATTCCCCCGGCGCCGTGCGGCCCTGCCCTTCCCGTCCGCCGGGCTGCCATGACCGGGCCGGCGCAGAGCGAGGGACAGTAACGACCTCTGGATCTGGGTACATGCACCATCGGCGGAATCCTGATCACCCTGTCAGTCAGCACCGGGCTGAGCGAAGCTTCCTGCTATGCGGCAGCGCGGCTATTTTCTCCCCACCACTCGACCCTGGTTTTGTTGGTAATGCCGAGCAGCGTGGTGTCGCTCGCACCATCACGATAGATCGTATGCGTGATTTCGTTCCGCGCGGTATCGCTGTTCCACTCTATCCCGACACGGTGAATGGTGCGGCCTTTACCGAGCTCCCTCAGCTTTGCCGAGAAAGCTTCCTGCGCTGCTTGCGGCCACTGGTAGAGACACCGGGAATGATAGACGCAGACATGACCGTCGATCTGATCGAGCGCGCCAGGCAGCGTTACGATCGCATCGCCCGAGACCGCCTTCAACGGGACGCTGGCGCGATAGTCGAGCGCTGCGCGCAGGACATTGAAGTCCTCGACACGGTCGGGGATCGTGCATCCCAGGATCCAGTTGCGCGCGCCGGCGTCGGTCGCATCCACAAGATTCAGATCCAGTCCGATGCGATCTTTGATTTTCGGAAACTCGGTCGGAACGCTTGCTGCGTCGCCCACGAATTCAAAGGATGAAACCACGACCTTCGCCTCGTCGTCTCCCACTTCCCGGCCGTTCGGGAACTGATAGCGGTAGTGATCGAATTCCAGCAGCAGCCCGGCGCTGCAACCGACATCGATGATCGAGAAGGGCTCGCCGATGACGCTGGAGACATGGTCGAGTGCCAGGAACACCTGGGCCGCCCGCCCGACAGAGGTCGTTTGCAGCGTATGCGTTCTGAGGATCTCCCCCAATTCCTCACGATGCTCCTTGCAAAAGGCGATGAAGGAAGGGCCGACGTCCGCCGTCGGCCGCGGATCGGAGGTGATGGTGGGAAAATAGGCGGCAAGCTCGTGATCGGGTGATCGCAGCAGCATGAAATGAACCGCTGCAAGAAGCATCCATCCGCTGAATTGACCCGGCTGCGCCTCGAGCGAAAGCGAGAACAAGCCATCGTCACGGGCAATGACCCGGTAGATTTCGGCGGCCAGCGGCAAACCGGCTTTCTCCATGCCGTCACCCCATTCCAGAAAATCCTCACGTGAACGCATTTCAATGAGGGTCAGGTTTGGCTCGGCCATGTTCGTTCCTTATCGATTGTCAAAACATCAAGAGCAGCACGGGCTTGGTTCTTACTCAGGTCAGTCTGGCCTTTTCAGGCAGGTACGGCGCGACACCGTCTCATGCCTGTTGACCAGCGCGAGCACCTGGTGCGATCTGATCGCTGTCGCCCGTCCATGGTGCGGTCTTCGATCACAACGACCGAAGACCGCCTCATGAGCTACCATTTGAACCGCAACTGGACCGCGACACTTCTCGGCTGCTCCTTCTGGCCCAGGGCATTGCTTTGTCCGTAGGTGACGATGATCACCTTGTCGGTGAGATTCCTGCCGATGATATCAAGGGCCCAGCGACGGTCGGACGATTCGAAGGTCAGCTTCCCGTTCCAGCGGACCGACGAGGGGATGATGAAGTTGGGGTCATCTGTGCCAACGCTGTTATAATAGGACGACGTGAAAATGGGATTCAGGTCGGCCGTAAAATGGAGCTTGTCCGCCAGGTTCGCGGTGAATTCTGCGCCAATGGACCCGCTCCATTTGGCCGCGAAATCCAGCGGCTGCCCGCTCAGATCCTGGAAAGACTTCCCGTTTTGCTTCTGGAGATAGTTGGGCGGGGCGTTCGTGAACGTCCCGTAATGGCCATCGAGATAGGTGACATCCGCAGTAAGCCGGAGATGATCAGTGATAGCCCATTGAGACGACAGTTCCACGCCCTGCGATATGGACGATCCGGCATTCACAACGGTCGTAACATTGCCCGATGTCAGAATGACGGTGCCGCTCACCTGCAGCTGCGAATATTCCGCGCGGAAAACGGCCAGGTTGAACACCAGCCTGTTGTCGAACAGCTTGGTTTTCAGTCCGGCTTCATAGCTGTTTACGGTTTCCGGTCCAAAGGTGGGGATGATCTTGGTAGTGCCGCTCGTCAGTGGCGCCGGGACGAACGCGTTGAAGCCACCGGCAAGCCAGCCATGAGAAAATGTGGCATAGAACATTGTCGCAGGATTGAACTGATACTGCAGACCCGCAGAACCCATCACACCATGATCAGTTCGACTATAGGGATAATATCCGGGTGCGCCGCTCGAAGCGACCGCCTTCTGCAGATCGAGCGCATACGGGATCGGGTCCCCGTAAAGCGTGGGATGGTAGCCATAGGCGATGAACCCGACATAGTCCTTGCTGTCAATTGTCCCGCGGATACCGAGATTTAACTTCAGTTTACTCGTCGCGTTCCACGTCACCGTGGCAAATGCGGATTCAATATTCTCACGCTGCGTGAACTGAAGCTGCTGACCATAAGGCAGGCCGGCGGCCTGGAGCTGTGCAATGGTCGCCGGCGAAAATCCGAGGAACCCCTGCAGCGCCTGATTCATCTGGAAGCGACCATTGCTGCCGAAATCGGCGCTCAGGACGCTCCTTTGATAATAGGCGCCGGCCATGAATTCGATCGGCCGGCCGACGGGCGATGCGACCCTGAGTTCCTGGCTGAACTGGGAATAATGCTCGGTCCCGTACTGGGTCGCCAGCCCGCCCGCCGCATCCACGGGGTTGATCCCGGGATAAGGAAGGTTCGTTTTGGCGTTGATCGCATAATATTGCAGATCGTAGACGGATGCGGAGTTGTCGGCCTGTCTGGCCTGGGAATATTCCGAATAGGCCGTGATCGACGTGAAGTTCAGTCCGCCTGTGTCATAGTTCAGGGTGAGCTGTTCGGTATCGGTCTTCAACTTGGCGAACTGGCCGGGTTGTGCGGCATCGAGATTGTTATTGAAGCCGATCGGCTGGTCTGGCGTCGCCAGATAGGCCGGGCAGTATCTGTTCAGGCCCGCGGTGAAGAGACCCGGCTCGTTCGGCGGCGGGCAGTTCGCGACCTGGTAAGGCAGGTTGGTGGCGCTGTTGGTAATCGAGTTGTTGCTGCCCTCGATTTTCAGCGTGGCCTCGAAATTGGCGGCCGGCTTCCAGACCGCCGTCACCCTTCCAGCCACGTTTCTCACATGAGGGGCCAGCTCGCCGGTATTGACGTTGGTGATCCAGCCCCTCTGACCGTTAAGGTTTCCGGCGATGCGGATGCCGAACGTATCACTGAGCGGACCGCCGACCGCACCTTCGAGCGCATAGGCGCCATAGGACCCGTAGAGCGCCCGGGCATAGCCTTCGAAGTGGCTGCCCGGCCTTTTCGTTACCAGGCTCAGGGCGCCGGCAATGGCGTCGTTACCGAAATAGGTGGTTTGCGGGCCTTTCAGAACCTCGATGCGATCCATGTCCAGGAACGTGCTCTGGATCATGGGGCCCCGGCCGAAATAGACGCCGTCCTCGAACGACGCGACGGCCTGTTCGAACGCCGGATTCGAGTTCCCCGACGAGATGCCCCGCAGATTGATCGAATTGCCTGTGGCACCGGTGTTGACGATGCGCAGCCCGGGCACAAGCTGGCCGATATCTTCCACGCTTGCGACGTTGCGGGTTTGCAGCGCCTGCCCCTGGACCACGGCGACGGATACGGGCACCTTTTGCAGTGACTCCGAGCGCTTCTGCGCGGTCACGATGATGTCCGGTATCGTGCTGTCGGCAATAACGCCCTGGGCGGCCTGATCAGCGGTCACCGTGCCCGCAGAAGCGCGCTCCTGTGCGATGGCCGGCACAGCGCTGAACAGCGCCATTCCCGCGGTCAGAAAACTCGTCGCCTGGGCAATTGCCGATGATGATGAACGCATCCTGCAAGCGGCGATGTGACCGCGACGTGATGCCTGCTCCTGGCCTTTCATAGGAACCCTCCCCTTTTCCAATGGTCGCCCATCATTTGACCGCATCCTTCAGCGCAGTGCGTGCGCTTGGAACGGCGTGGGCTTGACAGGCTGGATAACCACGGGTGCCCGGCAAGGCAAGATATTTTTCACGGATATCAATTATATCTTTTATGTATGTGAAAAGCTTGCTGGAAAACAACCTCTGCTTATGCGCTAACACTTTCTGTTTTCACGTAATAACGTGCGTATCAGCTGGTGCTGGAAGCGTCCGGACCGAGCGATGATACACCCCCGTGGCTGGCGCGAACTCGGCGCGGCGCCGGCATGGTGAGGCCCGCAAGGAATCGCTTTGGCCGCAAAAGCGGGAAGAGGCCGGCCCCGGAAACCGGGTGCTTTTCCGTCGACTCAGCGCCCGGGCAGGGGCCGCCCCTGTGCCGGACAGGGCAATTGCGCGGCTCGGGCTGGCGGCAGACGATGAGAGGTGGGAAGGCCGGTTTCAGGCGCTGCTCGTGACGCACCGCAACATAGTGTCCGGACCCGCGTCAGAATGTCGTTGCCGGCCACGCGTTCAGCGGTCGGCGGGCAGGATGGCGCCTCGCCGGGGCCGGGCGATCCGCGCTTGCCCGACCGGCTCCGAACGAAGCCGGCCGGGTGATTGGCGGTCAGCCGAGCGCTTCGACGACCGCGTCCGCCAGCAATGCCGTCGAGGCAGGATTCTGGCCGGTCAGCAGATTGCCATCCCGGACGATATAGGCCCCCCAGTTGGGACCCTTCTCGTATACGGCGCCGTGTTTGCGCAATGTGTCCGCGAGAAGCCAGGGGGCGTTGGCGGCGGTGCCGAACTCGACCTCTTCCTCATCGCTGAAGGATGTCATCTTGCGGCCGGCAAACGGCCATTCGCCGCCATCGCCCCTGGCCGCGAGCAATGCCGCCTGGCCATGGCAGACAGGCGCGATGATCCTGGAAGCGCGATCCGCCTGAACCAGCACGCGGCCCATGTCCGGGTCCTTGTACAGATCCTCTACCGGACCATGGCCGCCGGGTATCGCAATGGCGTCATAGGACGCTCCATCGACATCCCCCAGAATGAGCGGCTTTTCGATACGGTCCGCGTTGCCGGCAAGATAACGGCTGAAATGATCGACATGCTCCTGGCCGACCACCGCCGGGTCCATGCTGCGCGCGTCGATCGTCGGGGCGACGCCGGCCGGGGTCGCGATATCGACCTGGAATCCGGCCTTGACGAACGTCTCGTCCATCACGACGAACTCCTCCGCCCACACGCCGCTCTCATAGGCCGAGCCATCGGCACGGGTCCATGTGTCCGCGGCCGAAAGGACAATAAGGACTTTTGGCATCTGCTTTCTCCTTGTTCGAACGCCTCGTCCGGCCGGATCGACGACGATAATGTGCCGCATGACCGGGAGAGCATCGTGACTATCGTCTCCCGGCGCCTGTCGATGTTGCCCGAACCTCGACCTTCTTTGCCCGATCCTCCCGAATCCAATCCTGCGCCGGATGTGAGGCCGGGCGTTGGTGCGCGCTCAGTCTCCAGCACGAGCCCCCCCCGTCGCACCTCGCGGCCCAGTAAGCGGGCATGTACGCGCAATCCCTGCCGCCGAGCCCGGCCCGGCTCGCTTCGTCGAATGCCGACAATGTCTGTGACGCGACGGGGAGCGACCTTCCGTGCGCCCGCGCCTCGTCCTGCATTATCCGCAGATCCTTGCGCATCGCATCTATGTCGAACGTCGCGGGGACATTCGGGTCACCGCCCAGGGTCGCCGCGAGATCGTTCCCCTTCACCTTGAGAACGTTGGCGCCGCCTGCGGTCTCGGCGAATAGCTGGATCAGCCACGCCGGATCCTTCCCGAGATCGCCTGCAAGCGCCATCGCCTCGCCCAGGCTTTGCCAGAAGACCAGGAGAGGAAGGTTGATGGCCAGCTTGGCGCGCGCGCCGCTACCGACCGGCCCCATATGCTCGACCCGGCGACACAGTTTCTCGAGCACCGGCCTTGCGCGCACGACATCGATATCAGTTCCTCCCGCCAGGCCGAGCAATTGACCCGAGCGTGCCGGGCCGGTCGTCCCGCCGACCGGACATTCCACGAAGAAGCCGCCGGCGTCCGCGACTGCCTTCGCGATCGCTTGCTGGGATTTCGGGGGGACCGTGCTCATTTCGATGAAGAGCCTGCCATCCGCGCCCTCGAGCAGACCATCGCTGCCGCAATAGACGTCTTCCTGCGCGGCCTCGTCGAACAGGGAGGTGATGATGACCTCGGCGCCTCGCGCGAGTGCCGCCGGGCTGTCCGCGATCGGCAATCCGGTCTCCCGCGCCTTTGCCGGCGACCGGTTCCAGACGGTCAGATCCTCACCGGTGTCGCACAAGCGTGCCGCGATGGCCGAACCCATTTTGCCGATGCCGGCGATACCAATGCGCATGTCTGATCCCTAAAACTTCTCGGCGACGTCCCGCGCGGCCTGGCCACTTGTCATGCCTTTGGTCGTCGGCGCTGCTGTCCTCGCCCTATTGCCGATCACCACGGGGCGGCGTTGCCGGATTCTCGGCCATTCTTGCCTGTTTCCACACCGGCGCGACGTGCCGGACGCCATGCCCTCCCCGCGCGATGGCTCTCGCAAAGCCGGGGCAACTGCCCGCCTTTCCGCCGCGCGCCAGGCCGGACGCTCGCCATATGGCGCCGCCACCCTTCGGGGCGACGCTCCGTCTGCTTCCGCTGAATGCCGATGGCCACGAACGAAACGATGACGTTGCGGGGATCGCCCTGGAGAGGCCGGGCCGGGGCATAGGCGTCACCTGGCTCCTGATGCGGGTTATCGCGGCCGAGAACGCGCAAGGGTGGTGTTCGACGTCGGAGGCGACGCCGCTCAGGCGAAAACCGGCTGCAGGCAGACCGTTGCCTGGTCCCCCGAAGGGCGCGAAACTTCCGGCCGGGCCTTCCGGGGAATTGCCTGTTCCTCCAGCGATGGTTGTCCGCATGACAATCAGCATCTACGTTCCCGTCATGGCTCCGACCTTGCTCGACACCGTTCGCCGCTATGCGGAAGCCAATGCCGAGGATGGCATTGCGAGGACGCCCATCCCGGGGTTGACGGTCATTCGGGAGACGGCCCGGACGGCCCTGCAATATGCGATCTCCAGGCCGCTCGTGGCCCTGGTCCTCCAGGGCAGCAAGCGGGTGATGACGGGAAGCAGCACCTTCGACTTCGGCGCGGGAGAATCCCTGCTGATTTCCGCGGATGTCCCGACTATCAGCCAGGTCACGCGCGCGGATATCCGCCTCCCCTATTTTTCGCTGGTCTTCGAACTCGACCCCGCCGTGATCGAGGGTCTTGTCGTCGATATGGGCCCCGTCCCGTTCGAGGCCGGCATGCCGGTCAGCGTCGACCCGACCGAAGCGGAGGTTGCCGATGCCGCCTTGCGCCTTCTGCGCCTCCTCGACCGGCCGGCGTCGGTGCCGATCCTGCAGGATCAACTCATTCGCGAATTGCATTTCTGGCTGCTGTCCGGCCGTCACGGCGGCGCGATCCGGAGTCTCGGCATCGCGGAGAGCCATGCGCAGCGCGTGGCGCAGGCGGTAGCACTCATTCGCTCCGACTATGCCAGGCCCCTCAGGGTGGACCAGTTGGCGAAAGCTGCAGGCATGAGCGCGTCATCGTTCCACAAGCATTTCCGGGCCGCCACCTCGCTGACGCCTCTTCAATTCCAGAAGCAGTTCAGGTTGATCGAGGCGCGCCGGATGATGCTCGCCAATGGCCTGATGATCAGCAACGCCGCATATGCCGTCGGGTATGAAAGCGTCCCTCAATTCACGAGGGACTATGGTCGGCTTTTCGGGCGCCCACCGGCGCAGGACATCAAGGCCGCCAGAACGCGAATGCAGTCTGCGGCCTGACGCGGAAGACAGGCTGCCTGGTGGGTCGGCAGCTGGCCGGTCAGGAGCACAGGCATAAGGTCCGCCAGGTCAGGTCAGACTCATATGTCAGGTCGACTCGCCTAAGGACTCCCCCCGCTGAATTCTCGCAGCACGGTCGAGGCGATGGTGCAAGGCAACCCGATCGAATTGCCTTGTCGAGCCTCAAGGTCCGCCTCAGGCATGGCGGGGCACGCAAGTACCAGCTCGATATGTGGCGATGATGCCACGGATTGCAGGCCCGGGACTGCCGCACACAATGGAGCAGTCCCGGGCGTTTTCTCACCACAATTTCTTACTGGCGATAGCGGCACCTTCCACGAGTGCCGCCAGTTTCAACCAGGCGATGTCGGGAAACACCGTCGGCAGGCCACTGAAGGTCGAAAATCCACAATCCGATCCGGCCGCCAGCCGTTCGCGACCGACCACGTCGGCATAGCGCAGGAGCCGTTCTGCGATCAGTTCGGGGTGATCGACATAATTGGAGGTGGAATCAATAACCCCGGGGACCAGGATCTTGTCCTCGGGGAGCGGGATTTCCTTGAAGACCGCCCATTCATGACCATGCCTTGGATTGGCACCTTCCATGAGGATCATGCGCGGCTTGACGCTCAGGATCCGGGAAGCAATTTTTGAGAACGCGATGTCATAATTGTGGGGCGCCGCATAATTGCCCCAGCATAAGTGCATGCGCATACGGTCTGCAGGAATATTGCGCGTCGCATGGTTCAGCGCGGCAACGTTCCGATCCACAACGCCCAGAAAAGCATCGTCGTCGAGACTGGAATAGATGAGATGTCGACTCATCGCCAGGTCGGGCGAGTCTATCTGCAGATCGAAGCCGGCAGCAATGATCGCCTCATATTCCGGCCTCAGCGCTTCGGCGACCGCTTCGATATAAGCGTCCTCCGTGGGATAGAATTCATTGGCCTGGAAGACGGCGACCACGCCTGGCGAGGCTGCATTGATAAAGGCGCCCTGCGGCTTGCTCAGTTCGACTGCGGCACGCAGATTGGCGATGTCGATATCGACGTCCACGCTGTCCTTTGGTGCCACGGGCCCCTGGCAACATGCCCCACCGCCCCGGGGTATGACGCCGCCGATCTTCACCAGGTGGCGTCCGAAATCCGGAAGTGCGCGCAGATCGGCTGCGACAGCGCCCTTCCACTCCCCGGTAAATCCCGTGAGGCGATCCGAAACATAGGTCGCGTAGCTTGGTTTACTGAATTCGCCGTCGCTTACGAGATCGATGCCAGTCGCCACCTGCCTGGCAACGACTGCCTTCACACTCTCGGCAAGATCGGCTGCGAACGCCGCCTGGTCGATCGGTTCACCGGCTGCCTTGGCCTGCATGGTCGCGAGCAGCGTAGCCGGCCGCGGCAAGCTGCCGACATGGGTCGTAAGGATCCTGTTTTCCATTTGTTTTCAGCGCGCGAGCGCCCCTCCGATGTGAATCAACGCAGTCAGATACTCAGTCAGTAGCGGTAGTGATCCGGCTTGAACGGCCCCTCGACCGGCACGCCGATATAGTCGGCCTGCTTCGGGGTCAGCTTCGACAGGTGAACGCCGAGCTTCTCGAGGTGCAGCGCGGCGACCTTCTCGTCGAGATGCTTGGGCAGGACGTACACGTCGTTCTTGTAGTTCTCGCCCTTGGTGAAGAGCTCGATCTGCGCCAGCGTCTGGTTGGTGAAGCTCGCCGACATCACGAACGACGGGTGGCCGGTCGCGCAGCCCAGATTCACCAGACGACCCTTGGCCAGCACGATGATCTGCTTGCCGTCGGGGAACTCGACCAGGTCGGTGCCCGGCTTCACTTCGGTCCACTTGTAGTTGGACAGCGCGGCGATCTGGATCTCGCTGTCGAAATGGCCGATGTTGCAGACGATCGCCATCGGCTTCATCGCGCGCATATGGTCGGCGGTGATCACGTCGGCATTGCCGGTCGCGGTGCAGAAGATGTCGGCGCGGGTCACCGCTTCCTCCATCGTCACCACCTCGAAACCTTCCATCGCCGCCTGCAGCGCGCAGATCGGATCGACTTCAGTCACCATCACGCGCGCGCCGCCATTGCGGAGCGACTGGGCCGAGCCCTTGCCGACGTCACCGAAGCCGGCGACGCAGGCGACCTTGCCGGCGAGCATCACGTCGGTGGCGCGACGGATCGCGTCGACCAGCGATTCCTTGCAGCCGTAAAGATTGTCGAACTTCGACTTGGTCACGCTGTCGTTGACGTTGATCGCCGGGAAGGGCAGCTCGCCCTTCTTGGCGATCTCGTACAGGCGGTGCACGCCGGTGGTGGTCTCTTCCGACACGCCCTTCAAATTCTTGACCGTCTTGGTCAAATAGCCCGGCTTCTTCGCGATGAACGCTTTCAGCGCGCGCTGGAACTCGACTTCCTCGTCATTCTCCGGCTCGCCCAGCGTGTGGCCGGCCTCGAGCTTGGCGCCCCACAGCGCAAACATCGTCGCGTCGCCGCCGTCGTCGAGGATGATGTTGGCGGTCTGGCCGCTGCCGTCGACGTCCCAGTCGAAGATCGAGCCGACATAGTCCCAGTAATCGGCCAGGCTCTCGCCCTTCACCGCGAACACCGGCACGCCCGAGGCGGCGATGGCGGCTGCGGCATGGTCCTGGGTGGAGAAGATGTTGCAGGTCGCCCAGCGGACATCGGCGCCGAGCGCGGTCAGCGTCTCGATCAGCACTGCGGTCTGGATGGTCATGTGGAGCGAACCGGTGATGCGCGCGCCCTTGAGCGGTTGCGACGCGCCGAATTCGCCGCGGAGCGACATCAGGCCGGGCATCTCGGTCTCGGCGATGTTGATTTCCTTGCGGCCGAAATCGGCGAGGCCGATGTCTGCAATGACATAGTCTTGAGCGCGGTCGGCGAGTGCGGTGGCCATCATTTTAGTCCTTCAACGCAGGGAAATGGAGAATGCCGCCTTCAGCCTGTCGACGAGGTCGGTCTTTTCCCAGGGGAAGAAGTCGCCTTCCGGCGTTCGGCCGAAATGGCCATAGGCGGCGGTCTTCTTGTAGATCGGCTTGTTGAGACCGAGATGGGTGCGGATCCCTTTGGGGGTGAGGCGCACCAGGGTCGGCAGCACCGTTTCGATCTCCGCTTCGGACACGACGCCGGTCCCATGCGTGTCGACATAAAGCGACAGCGGCTCGGCGATGCCGATCGCGTAGCTGAGCTGGATTGTGCAGCGCCTGGCGAGGCCAGCGGCGACGATATTCTTCGCCATGTAGCGCGCGATATAAGCCGCCGAGCGGTCGACCTTGGTCGGATCCTTGCCGGAAAAGGCGCCGCCGCCATGCGGCGCGGCGCCGCCATAGGTGTCGACGATGATCTTGCGGCCGGTGACGCCGGCGTCGCCGTCCGGGCCGCCAATCTCGAACGCGCCGGTCGGGTTGATGTAAATGTCCGTCGTCTCGCTGACAAAGCCTTCCGGCAGCGTCGCTTTCAGGACGCCCGAGACGTAGCTGCGCAACTGCTCGTAAAGCGCCGGATCGGCATTGTCGCCCTGCACGCAGTAGCCGGGCTTATGCTGGGTTGAGACGACGACAGCGGTGGCGCGCACCGGCACCTCATTCTCATATTCCAGCGTGACCTGGCTCTTGGCATCGGGCTCCAGGAAAGGCGCCGCGCCGGAATGGCGGTCAGCCGCCATCGTCTCCAGTATCTTGTGGCTGTAATAAAGAGTGGCAGGCATCAGGTCAGGCGTTTCGTCCGACGCATAGCCGAACATGATGCCCTGATCGCCGGCGCCCTCATCCTTGTTGGAGCCTTCGTCCACGCCCATGGCAATCTCTGCCGACTGGCCGTGGAGATTGTTGTAGAATTTGAACTCGCTCCAGTGGAAGCCGGACTGTTCGTAGCCGATTTCCCTGACGGTCTGGCGCACCGCGGCCTCGATCTCCGCCAGCGCGCCATCGGCCCAGGCGCCGTGCTCGTACACGCCCTTGCAGCGAATTTCGCCGGCCAGAACGACCAGATTGGTGGTGGTCAGCGTTTCGCAGGCGATCCGCGCGAAGGGATCCTTGGCGAGGAAAAAGTCGACGACCGTGTCGCTGATCTGGTCGGCAACCTTGTCGGGATGACCTTCCGATACGGATTCCGACGTGAAGAGAAAATTGGTGCGCATAGCGATCCTCCCATCCTCATATAAGGAAATCTTTATATGGATAATTCTTTATATGTGCATTTTTTTTGTGTCAATGTGAATAAATGGAGCGGCGCACGGGGCGGCGGCGCAACAGCCCAGGCCTCGCGCGCCCGGCTTGCGCTCGACGGCGATGTGCAGTTCCGGCCGGCCCTTTCCTGTCTTTGGGAGACACCAGCTTGACCATTCCCGCTTATGATGTCGTCGCGATCGGCAATGCGATCGTCGATGTGCTCGCCCAGGCCGATGACAGGTTCATCGTCGACTCGGGCATGACCAAGGGATCGATGCAATTGATGTTTTCGCCCGCCGAAGCGGATGAACTCTATGCCAGGATGGGAGCCGGCATCGAGGCGAGCGGCGGCTCGGCGGCAAACACCGTCGCGGCGATCGCGTCGCTGGGCGGGCGCGCCGGCTTTATCGGCCAGGTCGCGAACGACCAGCTGGGCGAGGTGTTCGCGCATGATATTCGCGCCGCCGGCGTTACCTTCACCACCGCCACGCGCGACGGCGCGCCGACCACCGCGCGCTGCCTGATCTTCGTCACGCCCGACGGGCAGCGGACGATGAACACCTTTCTCGGCGCCTCGCAGTTCCTGCCGGCATCGGCGCTCGATTATGATCTGATCGCGTCAGGCGCGATCCTCTATCTCGAGGGCTATCTCTGGGATCCCGAGGAAGCGCGCCAGGCGATGCGCGCCGCGATCGAGGTCGCGCGCAAGGCAGGGCGCAAGGTCGCCTTCACGCTCAGTGACGTGTTCTGCATCTCGCGCCATGGCGCCGATTTCCGCGACCTGATGGCCAAGGGCCTGGTCGATATCATGTTCGCCAACGAGAATGAGATCCTGGCGCTGATGGAGGTCGAGGATTTCGAGACCGCGGTTGCCGCAGCCGCGGCGCAGGTGCCGGTGCTGGTGGTGACGCGCAGCGAGAAGGGCGCGATCGCCATCGCCAATGGCGAGCGGGTTTCGTGCGGGGCGGAGCCGATCGCGAAGGTCGTCGACACCACCGGTGCTGGCGACCTGTTCGCGGCCGGCTTCCTGACCGGCCAGGCGCAGGGCAAGAGCCTCGAGCAGTCGCTCCGCCTCGGCGCGATCTGCGCGGCGGAGATCATCTCGCATTATGGCGCGCGGCCGATGTGCGACATGAAGGCGCTGGTGGCCGAGAAGCTGCGACAGGCGTGAGCCAGCCAGCGAGCCCGGCAAGAGTAGAGGCCGCGGGGCTATCCCCGCGACCTTACTCCTGCGACATCGTCACACTTTCCCCGTCAGCTCCGGCACGATCTTGAACAGGTCGCCGACCAGGCCGATATCCGCGACCTGGAAGATCGGCGCGTCCTCGTCCTTGTTGATGGCGATGATCGTCTTCGAATCCTTCATGCCCGCCAGATGCTGGATCGCGCCGGAGATGCCGATCGCGATATAGACTTCGGGGGCGACGATCTTGCCGGTCTGGCCGACCTGATAATCGTTCGGGACATAGCCTGCGTCCACGGCAGCGCGGCTGGCGCCGACGCCGGCGCCGAGCTTGTCGGCGAGCGGCTCGATGATCGCGTGGAAGTTCTCGCTGTTCTGGAGCGCACGGCCGCCCGACACGATGATCTTCGCGCTGGTCAGCTCAGGACGCTCCGACTTGGCGATCTCAGAGCCGGCAAAGATCGACAGGCCCTTGTCGCCGGTTGCTGCGACCTTCTCGATGCTGCCCGAGCCGCCACTGGTCGCTGCCTTTTCAAAGGCGGTGCCGCGCACGGTGATCACCAGCTTGGCATCCTTGGTCCGCACCGTCGCGATGGCGTTGCCGGCATAGATCGGGCGGGTGAAGGTGTCTTCGCTCTCGACCGACAGGATGTCGCTGATCTGCATCACGTCGAGCAGCGCGGCGACGCGCGGCGCGATGTTCTTGCCGTTCGAGGTGGCGGGGAACAGCACGGCATCGTGATGGCCCATCAACTCGACGATTAGCGGCGCGACATTCTCGGCCAGCGCATGGGCGAGCGACGCGTCGTCGGCGACATGCACCTTGCCGACGCCGGCGATCTTCGCCGCCTCGGCGGCGACGCCGTCGACACCCTGGCCGGCAACCAGCAGATGCACTTCGCCGAGCTTCGACGCGGCGGTGACCACGGCGAGCGTGGCGTCCTTGACGGCACTGCCGTCATGTTCGACCCAGACAAGCGTCTTCATTTCGCGACTCCCATCGCCTTGAGTTTCGCCACCAGTTCATCGACATCGGCGACCTTGACGCCCGCCGTGCGCTTGGCCGGCTCGACCACCTTGAGCGTGGTGAGGCGCGGGGACACATCGACGCCGTAATCGGCCGGGGTCTTCTGCGCGAGCGGCTTGGACTTGGCCTTCATGATGTTGGGCAGCGAGGCGTAGCGCGGCTCGTTGAGGCGCAGGTCGGTGGTGATCACCGCCGGCAGCGCCAGCTTCTCGGTCTCCGACCCGCCATCGACCTCGCGCGTCACGGTGACGCTGTCGCTGGTCAGCTCAACCTTCGAGGCGAAGGTCGCCTGGCCGACGCCGAGCAGGCCGGCGAGCATCTGGCCGGTCTGGTTGTTGTCGTCGTCGATCGCCTGCTTGCCGAGGATGACCAGCGCCGGCTTCTCTTCTTCGACGATCTTCGCCAGCAGCTTGGCCACGCCGAGCGGCTCGACCTTGTCTTCCGACACGACGAGGATCGCGCGGTCGGCGCCCATGGCGAGCGCGGTGCGCAGCGTTTCCTGCGCCTTCTGCTCGCCGATCGAGACCACCACGATCTCGGTGACGCCCTTGTCCTTGAGGCGAATCGCCTCCTCGACCGCGATCTCGTCGAACGGGTTCATGCTCATCTTGACGTTGGCCAGATCGACCCCCGTCCCGTCCGCCTTCACGCGGGGCTTTACGTTATAGTCAAGCACACGCTTGACCGGGACCAGCACCTTCATCTGTCATCCTTACATTGCACCACATCCGCTCCCGCGAAGCGAAGCACATCAATCGGGAAATGGTAATCGTCAGTCAGCGGAAGTGGGTGCTGCCTGAACCACGGATGAGAAACACAAAGCGAATCGACTCAATATTTTCTCATTCATAAAACTAATTTACACAGATGTGGATTCATGCCAACCCCCAGCGGACCGTCGGCACTGGACGGGATGTTCGGGAAAACGCGGTCTGCCGCGAGTGATCGCCGGGCATCATAGGCAGGTGAATTTGTAATACGCCCGGCCTCAACAGGCAAAGGCGTCAGACTGGAGAGGCTAATGGCCACGATTGCTGTAGTTGCTATGGGTGAAATGGGATCCGGTATCGCGAAACGGCTCGTTGAACGCGGCGCTCATGTTGTGACATCCCTCACCGGACGCAGCCAGGCCAGTGTCGACCGGGCGACCGCCGCCGGCGTCGTATCGCTGCGTGACGACGAGTTGGTGGAACAAGCGCAAATATTTCTATCAATCGTTCCGCCGGGCTCTGCGCGGGCAACCGCCGAACGCTTTCTGCCGCTCATCAGCCGCGCCGCCGACAAACCCGTTTTCATCGATTGCAACGCCATCGCGCCGCAAACGCTTCACACCATTGCCGGGCCGTTCGCGCGGTCCGGGGCTCCGTTTGGAGATGGCTCGATCATTGGCCTGGCACCCAGAGCCGATGGGTACTCGCCGAAACTGTATCTGTCCGGGCCAATCGCAAAAGAGGCTGCCATTCTCGGGGAACTGGGGCTCGACACGCGCGTGATTTCAGACACGATCGGCGATGCCTCGGCGCTCAAGATGGCGTTCGGTGGATTTACGAAAGGAATCCAGGCGCTTGCCACAGCCATGGCCCTCGGCGCCGCCCGGAACGGCGTCGCAGACGCCTATCTCGCTGAAATTCGGGACCATCTGCCCGACATCTATGCCGTGCTGGCCAAACAATTGCCGTCCATGCCGTCGAAAGCCCATCGCTGGGACGACGAAATGCGCGAGAATGCGGCATTTCTGGAGCCTGAGCGCGGCGCGGCTGACATGCTGAAAGGTGCCGCGCTACTCTATCAGCACGTCGCTGAAGCGAACCGCGCCGGCCCCGAATCCGAGATTATTGCGGTATTGGACAGATTCACCGGCAAAATCGTTTGAGCGCAAAGGTCGCCCTCCCCTGTTTCGGGAAGGACGCTTTTCCGCCTCGTTCCAGTGACAGGCGATTGGCGGGCCGGCACGATCTGCCGGCCCTGCCCCTCGATCGGCGCGCTCAGTCGAGGCTCCCTTGCCTCGCGGTCTCGCGGCGCTGACATCAGGCCGATTTATCGCACCATCTGGCCCCGTGGCGCCCCGACATTCGCGTAGCCTGTCTCAGCCGGGGGCGGACCAGGCCCATGGGCTCTGTCAGGCACTTGTTCGACGCAAATCGCGACAGATTGGCGCACCTTCGAAGGCGCCGCAGGGCTGTTGACTTGAAGGATCGCGGCATAATATAAACAGGTAACCTGATGAGTCGTCGGACGCTTGGGGGTGGCGATGCCCCTCCACAGGTACCTCTCAGTGTGAGGTATATATTCCGAACCGGCTCGCATTCTGGGTGAAATGCGGAGGCGATAATGAAAATCATTCATATAAAAGATGTCGAACTGGAAGGCACCGGGGGCATTCGCGGCGGCACGGGCCATCACGCCAGGCGCATTCTCAACAGCGAAGTGCTGAACAGGGATCCCGACGCGCTGGACAACTTCTATTTCGGGGTCAGTTACCTCGCCAAGGGAGAGTTTCACACGCCGCGTCATCGCCATGATTTTTCGCAGTATCGTTACATGATCGAGGGCGAGGCGGACTATCATGTCGGCGAACCGCAGACGGGCGGGGTGCTCAACTTCTCCCCGGAAGGCGCCTATTACGGACCTCAGAAAGACGGTGCCGGGATCATGGTCAACTGTCAGTTTGGTGACGCGAGTGGCAACGGTTTTCTCGGTCGCAAGCAGGTGAAGGAGGGTACTGCTGCGCTGAAGGCGAAAAACGAGGGTGTCTTCAAGGACGGCCTCTACACGCGCAATCCCGGCGTGCCCGGCAAGCCGGTGCAGGACTCCAACGAGGCGATCTTCGAGTTCATGCGCGGACGCCCGATCGTCTACCCGCCGACCGCATATCTGCACACGATTCTGGTCAACAGCAACGGCATCCCCTGGATGCCGATCGATGGCACCCCGGGCGTGTCCGAGAAGGACATGGGGACCTTCGGCCTCTGCAAATATCATGTGGCGCGCTACAAACTCGCTCCCGACGCAACGTTCGTCGCCAAGGGTCGGGGCATCTATTTCGTCTTGTCGGGCACGGGATCGGTGGAAGACGAGCAGTATGAAGACCACACGACCACCTACCTGGAAGAGGGCGAGCAAGCGTCTTTTACCGCGGGCGGTACGACCGATATCCTATTCTATGGTTTGCCGACATTGGGCGCCATTCAAAAGGCGAGCGCGGCCCTGAGGGCCTTGCAGGAAGAAGAAAAGTCGAACCTGGTCCTGGAAGCCGCGGAATGAAGGATCGACAGCTTTAAACCGTGCCAGGGCGAACGTCTGGCCCGTTCACTCTCCCGGATCGGCCCAGGGTCGATCCGGGAGGCCCGGTACCCGCACGCCATGCGGAAGGTCACGCAAGATCAGCGCGCAGGGCCACAGACCGACAAGACGAAAACGCATCGTATCATGACCTCGAACGTGCAGTGGCGTCGCCTGGCCGGGCTGCGGGACTGCAATCGAACAGGTGAGCGATTTCAATCAGCGCGTTCAGAGGACTTCTACACATGAAAGTCGGATTTATTGGTCTGGGCGTGATGGGTCGCCCGATGGCCGGCCACCTCCAGGCCGCAGGGCATGAACTTCTGATCGTCCGCCGGTCCGCACCGCCTCCAGCGGAACTTGTTGCGGGCGGCGCGGCGGTCCTGAACACCGCGCGCGAAGTTGCCCGCGATGCGGATGTCATCATTCTGATGCTTCCGGACACGCCCGACGTCGACGCGGTGCTCTTCAACCCGGGCGGCGTCGCGGAAGGGCTTTCCGCGGGCAAGACCCTCATCGACATGAGTTCGATCAGCCCGCTTGCGACGAGGACCTTTGCCGCGAAGATCGCCGCTCTCGGTTGCGACTATCTGGATGCGCCCGTTTCCGGCGGCGAAGTCGGAGCGCGGGAGGCATCACTCACCATCATGGTCGGTGGCGAGGAAGCGGCTTTTTCAAAGGCGATCCCCCTCCTCGAGACGATGGGTCGCAACATCACGCGCATTGGTGACGTCGGCACCGGTCAGACGGCGAAGGTGGCCAATCAGATCATCGTCGCGTTGACGATCGAGGCGGTGGCGGAGGGCCTCCTTTTCGCTTCCAGAGCAGGAGCTGATCCGGCGCTGGTCCGCGAAGCCCTTATGAAGGGATTTGCGGGCTCGCGAGTGCTCGACGTGCATGGTGCACGGATGATCGAACGCAGATTTGACCCTGGGTTCAGAATTGCCCTGCATCAAAAGGATCTCGACCTGGCGCTGTCGGGGGCACGCGAAATGGGCTTGGCCTTGCCGAACACCGCTACGGCTCAGGCACTGTTCAATGCCTGCAAAGCGCACGGCCTTGGGGATCAGGATCATTCGGCAATGGTACAGGCGCTGGAGCGTCTGGCCGACCATGAGATTGCGGTCGACTAGCTGCATTGCTGCGCCGTTCCATTGGAAGGACGGCCGGGCCGCAGCGAAAGTCCGTGCGGAAATTGGTCGCCGGCCGGGCGGACGCTATTTTGCGAGACGTGCTGCCACCGCCCCCCGGAACGAGACTTCTATCGCGCCTGGGGGGATCACGAAGAGAAAGCCATTGGCGTGAACCGGATTGATGAGGCAGCATATCTATTAGCGCGCGAGATATGAAAGTATCCGGCCCGAGCGCCTTTCGATCGCTGGCGTACTTCAACTTTCGAATGTGGTTTTGGGGCGCGCTCGTGTCCAATGCCGGCACCTGGATGCAGCGGCTTGCACAAAATTGGCTGGTGCTGACGGAGCTTACACATCACGATGCCGCCGCAGTCGGCTATGTCAGCGCGCTGCAGTTCGGACCGCAGATATTGTTGTTACCGTGGACGGGCGCGGTCATAGACTCCTTCAACCGACGCAAGATCCTGATCGCGACCCAGAGCGCGATGGCGATATTGGCTTTCTCGCTCGGGGTTCTGGTCGTGTCCCACCTGGCCCAATTGTGGCATGTCTATTTACTGGCGGCGGTACAAGGCATCGTGATTGCGTTCGACGCGCCGGCGCGACAGACGTTCGTCGCGGACATGGTCGGCGAGAAAGATCTTACCAACGCGATCGCCTTGAACTCCACGATCAACAATGTGTCACGTATGATTGGCCCAGCCATAGCCGGTGCGGTGATCGCTACGCTGGGCTCCGGTTGGGGATTCCTGGCCAACGGCATTTCATTCGCCGCCTCGCTTGGGGCGTTGGCTGCCATGCGTCCCGGCGACTTGCTACAACAGCACGCAAACGTTCCAAGCGGCGGGCTTTCGGAGGGACTGATTTACATCTGGACTCGCAGCGAACTCCTGATCGCGTTCTCCATGATCTTTCTTCTGGGCACGTTCGCGATGAACTTTCCGCTGTTCATTTCGACCATGTCCGCGAGCACGTTCAAGGTCGGGGCGTCGGGCTTCGGAATCCTCACCTCGGTGATGGCGGTCGGCTCTGTTGCCGGAGCCATTCTCGCCGCGCGACTGGAAAAGCCGAAAATGCCCTTGCTTGTCGCAAGTTGCTGCGGCCTTGGCATTGGCCTGACCGTCGCTGCGCTGGTGCCGACCTATGCCAGTTTCGGCGTTTGCCTGGTCATGCTGGGAATCCTGTCCCAAGTTTTTCTGACCGGCGCGAACGGCTTTGTCCAGATGTCGGCTGAGCCTGCCGTTCGGGGCCGCGTCGTCGCCTCGATGCTGGTCGCAGCGCAAGGCGGGACGGTGATCGGGGCACCATTGATTGGCTGGATCGCCAACCTAGCCGGCCCTCGATGGGGCATCGGGGTCGGGGCTTTTTCAGGGGTGCTGGGAGGCACAATCGGCGGACTCTATCTCCTTGCTCGTCACAGGGCCGCGCACGAAGAAAAGACCGGAGACCTGGATCCGACGACAGACAGCAGCGCGGTCGAAGGCGGCTCCGGCACACAATCAGAATCTGCTATCTGAAGGTGCCGTCCGCTCATCGACCGCACGGCCTTGTTCGCCACCTGCTAGCGCTGCGACGAAATCAGGCCAGCCATTCGAGTCCGGACTTCCCCGCGACACGAGCGAGCAATCGGGATTCGCTCTCACCGTTGCGGTAGACGGTGTGGATCATTTCGTTCTGACCGCGACCGGCCAAGCCGAGCGGATCATTCTCCACCCCGTTCCACTCGATCCCGATGCGATGGATTGTTCGCTTCTGGCTCAATTGGCTCAACATCCACGAGAATGCTTCCTGCGCCGTGGGCGGCCACTGATAGAGGCAGCGCGAATGATACACGCAGACAGGGCCTTCCATATCTTCCAGCGCGGCCGGCATCGTCTCCATGGCGTCGCCCGCGACGATATTCAGCGGGATACAGGCACGGTATTCGAGGGCGGTGCGCAATGAGTTGAATTTCTCCACCCGGTCAGCGGACGAGCAGCCCAAAATCCRGTTTCGAGCGTCGGAATCTGTGACATCGACCGGATTCAGGTCCAGGCCGATGCGCTTGCGGATCTGCGGCAGTTTGCCGGGCATCGGGCCTCGCTCTCCGACCATTTTGATGGAAGAGATGACGACATCGGCGTTGCTGTCACCCAGGCTCTGGCCATTTGTAAATTGATATCGGTAATGATCGAACAGCAGCAGCAATCCCGCACTGCAGCCGACCTCGATGATCGAAAATGGCTCGCCAATCTGCCCGGCGACATGATCCAGCCCGAGGAGCAACTGGGCCGCCCGCTCTTCGGATGTCGTCTGAAGGGTGCGCGTCGCAATAATGTTGGCGAGTTCGCCCCGATGCGCCTGGCAAAAGGCTCGAAAATGCGGGCCCGCCTCGGAAGCCGGCAGTGGCTCGGCCGTGATGGAAGGGAAGTAAGCGGCCAATTTCTGGCCGGGTGACCGCAGCAGCAGGTAATGGACAGCCGAGAGGAGCAACCGCCCGCTCAATTGCTCAGGCGGGGCTTCCAACGAAAGCGCGAAGAGATCGTCATTATCAGCGATCTCCCGATACAGCACCGCTGAAAGCGGCGCGTTGCCCTTGCGGCTATCATCGCTCCATTGAAGGAGATCCTCGCGGTCGCGCAGCTTCATGTGCACAACGTCGTGGTTGGCCATCACTATTTCCTCTCGTGTGAAGTGCAGTTCAGCGCTCCAAAAAGACGACCGAGCGCGTGGGCGGACCGAGGTTGTTTTCCTGTCGGTGCACAAAGGCGAAAGCGCTCTTCCAGATCACGCCGACGGTCTCGCGCGTGCCCGGCACACTCATTCCCAGAGCCCTGCCGGCATCCCGAGCCCTGCAACATCCTCGCTCGAGACAAGATTGCAGGGCTGGATGTCGAGCCGTTCGAGGATGTCAACGAGCTGCCGGCAATGCTGTACAAGGCCCACCGTCTGATATTCCAGATATTGCAACATTGTGCGGGGCCCGCGGTGCGTCTGCACGATGCGCGCAAGACCATCGCCTTCCCGATCGGTGCGAAGCCACGCGTTCAGATCGCTCGCGGCCAAGCGCATCTTGGCAGCGACGCGATACATTGGCGTGCCTGCTTCCGGTTCGCCGAAGAAGTTATACTCAGGGGTCCCGTCAATCGTGAAGCCCAGCTCATGGACTCCGTCCGATGCGAGCAGAATCCGCCACGCCTTCTCTCCATGCTGGGCAATGTGGTGGACGAGCGATTTCGACGTCGAATGTGCAACAAAGGGCCGACCATCGGCCAGTAAACGCTGCGGCGCCTGAACATCCGCCATCGTCGGCGTCGGGTCATCGAAATTTGCTTCCGGCAGCTGGCAGGCAAGGTCGCTGGCCAGCTCGAGCATCCGCGCGCAGCGTTCTACCAGCACATGAGGCGGCAGGGCCGCTTGCGCCTTCGCGGGCGCGAGCGCCAGCGCTGAATCGATTGCGGCCTCGTCACCTGCCACCCATCGATCCCCGACAAGCAGGAACGGCGCCGCGCGGTGCCCCGCGCCGGAAGCGGCCTCAAGCGCGTCCGGGGCACTCAGGATATTCACTGCCCGATGAACAACACCCCTGGCTTTGAGATAGCCCTTGAGGCGGGTGCAATTGCCGCAGCCAGGCAGCCAATAGAAAACGACCTCCGGATGTGCCTCGACCATGTCTTCACCTCTGGATATGCGTTCGGTGTTGCGGCCGGCCGGATGACCGGCGACGCACGCCGCAAACAATAATCCTCACAAGGAGCGAACGCGGCGTTCGACCCCATTTTCAGGCACAAGGCGGTGATATGTGCCGCAGTAGTTACAGCGCGGTCAGGCTTCAGCCGGGCGAAAGCGCCTTCTGGATGGCGTCGGTATCGACCCCGCAGCCAGCTGCGCCCCCCCTTCCCTTCAGCGCGCCGGCGCCCGGAAATTAGTCTCCAAATTCTGTGGACACCCTAGAACTTGACAGGTAACCTGTCAAGATCAAGCCTTGGCACGCAGCCATCGCAAGGTGGCGGCGCGGGCCGTCACGCTACATCAAACAGAGCTTGGAGGCGGCATTTTGCCAGGATCATCAGAGGCACGGAGGCCCTCCCTCATATCCGTGACCGCGTCGGCTGCCAGATCGGCTGGCCGCCGCCGGGCAGCGTTCCTCCGGGGCGAGGACCGACCGGAATCCGTCCGGATCGATCGGCGAAATGGCGCCGGCGCGCATTGCCCGGGCACTTGCGAAAACGGGGCCAGCCATGTCGCCTGATTCAGGACCGGACACCCTCGCCCTGATTGACGAAGCGGTGCGGGAAAGGCTCGCGAGGCATATTGCGCGCCGTCCGCTCGTCATCGGCCTGTGCGGCGCACAAGGCAGCGGCAAATCGACCGTGGCAGCGGGTCTGAAGGCGTTGCTTGATGGGCGGGGTCTCAAGACCGCAATCCTGTCACTCGACGATCTGTATCTGTCGAAAGAGGATCGCGAAGTGCTCGCTTCCTCTGTCCACCCCCTTTTGAAGACGCGGGGCGTACCAGGAACACATGATGTCCGCCTCGGTGAGAAGGTCCTCGACGATCTTCGAAACCCTGGAGAAACCTTGCTGCCGCGCTTTAACAAGGCAATTGACTCGCCTTGCCCCCGCGATGCCTGGGACGCGTTCGAGGGGCCTGCTGCGGTCGTGATCTTCGAAGGCTGGTGTGTCGGTGCACGCCCGCAAGACGGGGATGATTTAGCGCGATCCGTCAATGCGCTGGAAGCTACGGAGGATTCCGACTGTCGATGGAGACGGTGGGTCAACGACCAACTCTCGGCGCACTATCAGCAGCTTTTTGCTCGCGTCGACATGCTGGTGCTGCTCGCCGCCCCTGATTTCCAGGTGGTTGCCTCATGGCGGAGCGAGCAGGAACAGGCCCTGCGTCGATCCTTGTCGGCGCGGGGGATCGATGCGAGCCAAACCCTCAGCGATGACGATATTGCCATTTTTATTCAGCATTATCAGCGACTGACGGAACATATTATCATGTCGATGCCAGGTTATGCCGATATCGTCGTGCGGCTCGACAAGCGCCGCCGTCCATTGGATCAGGCCGCGCGCTGAAGCATACCGAACAGGTCGCGCGGATCGTCGGGATCGGCGAGGATATCGATCTTCTGGAAGAAATCCGTGCCCTTCAACTTGTCAAAGACATAGCGAAGCGCGGAGAAATCCTCGATCGCGAATCCAACGCTGTCAAACAGGGTGATTTGCCGCGCATCGCTGCGGCCCGGCGCATGTCCGTGCAGCACCTTCCAGAATTCAGTTACCGGATACGTCGCGTCCATTTGCTGAATTTCGCCTTCGATGCGGGTTTGAGGCTCGAACTCGACGAACGTGTCCGCCCGGGCAAGAATATCCTTGTGGAGCTCTGTTTTTCCCGGGCAATCCCCGCCAATAGCGTTGATATGGATACCGGCACCGACCATATTGTCGGTCAGGATCGTGGCGTAAGCCTTGTCGGCCGTGCACGTCGTAACAATCTGGGCTCCCTCGATGGTCTCCTGCGAATTGCTGCAGGACACGACACGCAGACCACTGTTCTGCAGGTTTCGGGCGGTCTTTTCCGTGGCCTTCGGGTCGATGTCGAAGAGCCGCACCTCCTTGATTCCAATAACGGCCTTCATCGCGAGAGCCTGGAATTCAGCCTGTGCGCCATTCCCGATCAGGGCCATCACCTCGGCATTTGCAGGGGCCAGGCGGCGCGCGGCCATCGCCGAGGTAGCGGCAGTTCGCAGCGCTGTCAGCAAGGTCATCTCCGTCAACATAAGCGGATATCCCGTGTCGACGCGCGCCAGCAGGCCAAATGCTGCGACGGTCTGGAAGCCTTTGGCTGTATTGCTGGGATGACCATTCACATATTTAAAGCTGAACGCCTCGCCATCGGACGTGGGCATCAGTTCGATCACCCCCTGATCCGAATGCGATGCGAGCCGTGGCGACTTCTCGAAAAGCTCCCATCGGCGAAAGTCGTTTTCCACGGCATCGGTCAGCTCCAGCAAGACGCTCTCGATGCCGAAATGATGTACGAGCCGCATCATGTTTTCGACGCTGACAAACGGGATATAGGCGAGCTCGGAGGGCGCGGTCGGCATGGCAGATCCTTTGCGATTGCGAGGCCCGGGATTTCGGACGGATTGCCGGAATCTCGGCGGAACACGACTGAATCGCGGTAACAGAAGAAGGTACGGAGCAAGGCCCGGGCCCGATCGCCCGGGCCTTGCTCTCGAGATCAATAACGAACGTCGAGCGACAGGCCGATCGTTCTCGGTTGAATGGGAACAAGGAGACCTGCTCCGGTCGCATCCGGATCGAAAAACGTCGTGTACGCGCGCTCGTTGAACAGATTCCGCGCATATATTCTGGCGTTGAATCGACCAAAGGTCAGACCCGCATAGGCGTCGACTACACTTTGCGCGGGTATCCTGATGGTGCTGGGGATGCTCTCGAGCCCGGTCAGCGACGCGCCCCGGTAACGATAGCTTGCGCCGAGTTGCACTTCGGCATTGCTGGACACAGGTCGCGAATAGTCAATCAGTGCCGCGGCCTGCCACCGGGCGGCGTTGGGCAAGTGATCGCCTTTCAAGGCCCCGAGGGCCGGTACGTCGCTGTCGAGATGCGCCTCGGTATAGGAGCTATTGGCGCCAACGCTGAGCCCGGGTGCAACGCGATATTGCGCACTGAACTCGAAACCGCGGCTGCTGGCCTTGCCGCCATTCCCCGTGGTGCTGCCCGTCGCCAGCACGATGGGCACCTGCACACCCGACCAGTCGATGTAAAATGCCGAAAGCTCCAGATCGAGCTTCTTGTCCAGCAGCAGCGCCTTGTAGCCCACCTCATAGTTCGTCAGCCGGTCAGCGGCATAGGCCGCGGGCGCACCAGGTACGGGTGCATTGGGGCCCCCCGGGCGATAACCGCTCGCCGCACGCGCATAGAATGTGGAGCTGTCATTGGGCCGGAGGCGCGCGCTGGCTGACCAGGTCGTGATATTGGCACCGGACGCCAGCCCGGTGTGGGTCGGCCCGCCAAACAGGACGCCGTCAAGATTTTGGTCGTAAGTCTGCTTGTTGTGACTGTAGCGTATGCCGCCGGTGATATCGAACCAGCGCGTGAACTTATAGGTCGCATTCGCAAAGACAGACTCTTCGCGATAGGCCGTGGGCCAGTATACGACAGCGAACGGCGTCAGCGACGCAATCGCTGTCCTGTCCGGATTGAGCGCGCTGAGCGATTGCTGGTTGAGAGCGTGCTCGATCGTATAAAAGCCGCCGATCAGCCACTCGAAATGGTCACTCTTGTGAGATGCCAGACGAAGTTCCTGCGTGAATTTGTCGAGATTGATGTCGACCGAGAACGCAGACAGAGCATTGGCCGGCGCGGCAGGATCGAACAGCTGAAAATACGGACTGTAGATAGCCGATTCATCCACGACCGACCTGTTGCGGGTTTTTGACCAGCTGGTAGCGCTCGTAAGCGTCGCAAAACCCGCGTCCCATGTTCCGGTAAGCGAATAATAGCGCAGCCGCTGATTGAACGGTTCAGCGAGCGCGTGATTCCGGCTATAGCGACCGATAAGCGGCTCGATTGTCGTTGCATTGACAGACACCGCGGCATTGCCGTCGGACTTGATGTCTTGCAGCATGGCGGACGCCTTGAATGTCAGCCGGTCGGTCGGCTGCCAGAACAGTGCGACTCGTCCGCCTTTTTGCGTCGAGGAATTTTCGTGTCGGATGCCGAGCAGAGGATTGTCGATCCAGCCTGCGTTATCCTGATAAAAGCCGCTGACTCGAATGGCGAGTGAACCGCCAACGATCGGCGCGTTGACCATGCCGCGTACGCCCCAACTGGGCTGGCCCGAGTTTTCGGTCGTTTCGACCATCCCGCCCCCGCGCGCTTCAAATCGATCGGGGTTTGCCTGGCGCATCACATATTTGAGCAGCCCGCCCATCGTGCTCGCGCCATAGAGGGTCCCCTGCGGCCCGCGCAGAACTTCAACGCGATCGATATCGTAAGGCAGCAGATCGAGTTGAAAGGAATCGCCCCGGGCGAAACCCGAACTCGAACCGAGCGGCGTGTCGTCGAGATAGGTACCCACCAGCGCCCCGCCATCGCCGGTGGAAATGCCCCGCAACACCACATTGGTCTTGCCGGGCGTACCACCACTGTTGACGCTCATCCCAGGCACCGACGCGGCATAGTCCACCAGATTGGTCGCGCCGGTTTTTTCGAGCTGGGTCCCGGTCAAGACGCTGATCGACGCAGGAACATCGATCAGGCGTTCGGAACGCTTCTGGGCCGTCACAACGATGTCGCCGGATGAACCATCAACCACGCTCGCGTTCGAACCCGGCAATTCTGCGGAAGCCGGCGTCTGCGCAGTCGTCTGAGCGAGCGCGCCAGGTGCCACCGACAGCATGGAAGCCGCGGCGAGCAACGAGAGCTTTTTCTTACAAATTCGCATCAAATATCCCCCTGTTGTAACGTTGTTGCGATCGCATCCGCGCCTGCGGCGAGCCTCGCGCACCGGGAGGCGATCCGTGTGAAGCAGGCACGTCGCGAAGCTTTTCGCTGCGCTTCTGCGCGGTCACGACGATATCGCCGTCCTAGGCGGTCGGATCGGGCTGGATTTCGCAACCGGTCGGCGTGGATGTTGCCGGCTGCGCAGTCTGCGCGGAAGCTGACGCCGCCATGAGCGCGGCGATCACCGCTCCCGCCGCGGTTGAACACCTCATGGAATTCCTCCTCACCATTAACCCTCCACCTTGTCTCACCGGACAGCTTTTTCCGGGCTGACCCTGCCGGACGCCGGCGCGCCTGGTGCACTGACGGGCTGCCCGGGCGATTCTCGCACTTGCGTTGCGTGCACCTTTGCGATTATTTTCTCTGGAGCAAGAGATTTCCTGTGAGACACACATTTTCGCAAGGGGCGTGATATTTCTGCCGCTCAGGGTCTCCGGCTCAAGCTTGCGGGCGGCAGGCGAAGCAGAATGACAATGCATTGCAACCAGCCGGTCCGGGTCGTCGCGGAGCGATCGGCCGGAGCACGAGAGCGCGCGGAATGCCCGCGGATGGGTCGTCCGATCACACAATCACTGTTGAGAAAAAGGAACCGGAGATGAGCAAGGCCTGGGCAATCGCTGCCGCGCTAGGATGTCTCGCAAGCGGGGCATATGCCGCGGCCCCGGGGCCCGCTCCATCGACCGCGCCCGGCACGCGCGACACAATCCAGGACAGTGAAACCGCAAGACCCGATGAGGTGACGACGACGGGATCGGTGACGATAAACGGAACGAAGCTCAACTACCGGGCGACAGCGGGAACGCTCGCGGTCTCCTCCGGCGACTCCGCCAGCGCCCAGCGCGACACCGGCACCGATATCGATACCGCACAGGCGGTCATGTCTTATGTCGCCTATTTCAAATCCGGCACGCCGACCGGCGACAGGCCGATCACCTTTTTCTGGGATGGTGGCCCCGGGTCTTCCACCGTCTTCCTTCACATCGGCGCCTTTGGTCCGAGGCGGCTGGCCGTGGGCGGCGATGGCCATGTGCCGCCCGCGCCCTATCAGCTGGTGAACAATGCCCATAGCTTGCTGGACGCAAGCGACCTGGTGTTCATCGATGCGCCCGGAACCGGCTTCGGGCGTGTCTCGGGCAAGGACGCGGAACGCGCCTTTCGCAGCGTGGACGGCGATGCGCATGCTTTCGAGGCGTTCATCAAGCTCTTTCTGTCCAGGTATCAACGCTGGAACTCGCCACGCTTCATCTTCGGCGAGAGCTATGGAACGCTCCGCAGCGCGCTGGTAATCGAGGGGCTGCAACGCGAGAGCGCCATCGAGTTCAACGGCATGGTGCAGCTTTCACAGGTTCTCAGCTACGACACCGATGTCGACGGAATCAATCCGGGTGACGACCAGGCTTATATCAACGCGCTACCGAGCTATGCCGCAACAGCCTGGTACCATCATCGTCTTGGCGCCGATCGCCCTGCCACCCTCGAACCTTTTCTGAAGGAGGTCGAACATTTTGCCAGGACGGAATATGCCCAGGCTCTGCAAATGGGATCGGAACTCGATCCGGCGCGGCGGCAAGTGGTCGCGGCACGGTTCGCTGCGCTTACCGGCCTGGCGCCGGACTATGTGCTGAAGGCCGACCTTCGCATCGATGTCAGGCATTTCAGGAAAGCCCTGCTGGAAAAATCAGGCCTGACAACAGGTGATCTCGACTCCCGCTTTGTCGGCCCCGTGCTGGACCCGCTGGCGGGCGCATCGGAGTATGACCCGCTGGCCGCCTCGATCGGATCGGCATTCGTCTCGACCTACAATGATTATGCCCGCACCTCCCTCGGCTATGGCCAGAACAAGACATTCGCTCCGGTCATTGCGGTCCCCGACTTCGATTTCAGCCACAGCGGGTCCCAGACAACCTCCTCCAATCAAGGCGGATTGAGCGTCATGTCGGATCTCGCATCAGCAATGAAGCGCAATCCCAATCTCAAGATCCTGTTGCTGGGGGGCTATTTCGACCTTTCGACGCCCTATTTCTCGGGCTGGTACGAAATGCATCATCTGCCAATGCCGCCAGGCACCGAGGGTAATATAGAATATCGATATTACCCGTCCGGGCACATGGTCTATCTCAACGAGGACTCCTTGAAAATTATGCACGATGACGTTGCCAGATTCATCGAGCAGCACCGCGCCGGCAGTGCCAGGCAATCTTTGCCATAACCGCAATCAGCTTCCCCCTCGCCGGCCGGCGGGGTGGCCCGGCTTCTGCAGCATCAGCGAGGGCCGGTTGATAAAGGACTTGAGCGCGAAGCTGCTTTGCAAATGCGCTACGCCCTTCACCTGGGTCAGGCTCTCGAGCAGGTCGCGATAATGATCGAGGTCACGCACGACCGCCCGCAACAGATAGTCCGATCCGCCTGACATCAAAAATCCGCTCATGATCTCGGGTAGTTCGGAGACTGATCTTTCGAAGATTTCCAGAGCTTCCCCGACCTGCCGTTCAAGGGTCACGTTGATGAAGACGATCATTCCGCCAGCCAGACGCTGCTCGTCGAGTCGCGCGAAATAGCCCGTGATATACCCCGCCTCCTCCAGCGCACGCACGCGGCGTACAGTCGGAGTCAATGACAGACCGATCTCGTCGGAAAGGTCCCTCCATGTGATGCGACCATCTTCGCTGAGTCGGCGCAGGATTTTCATATCCAGCGCATCAAGCGCACGTTCCTGGTTCATTTGCCTACCTCGAGTGTCATTATTGGTAGAATATACCAATATCACGGGTTTTAGATAGGCATATATGGCAACCCTTGCTGCGCGACCTGCGATATCCTCGTGCGCGAGGAGAGGGTTATGCAACAAGACCGGGTCGTCAGCTTGGACGCCATTTATAACGCGGAGACAGGCCCCGTATTCATGAACGGAATCCAGGCGCTGGTTCGCCTGCCGCTCATGCAGCGCCGCCTTGATCGCAAACATGGTCTGAACACCGCCGGCCTCGTCTCGGGGTACCGTGGCTCACCACTTGGTGCCTATGACCAGCAGCTCTGGAAAGCGAAGAAGTATCTCGAACAGCACGATGTGCTCTTCCAGCCCGGGTTGAACGAGGATCTTGCGGCGACGGCCCTTTGGGGCGCCCAGATGCACAAGGCTTTCGGCCCGTCCAGGGTCGATGGCGTATTCGGCATCTGGTACGGCAAAGGTCCGGGCGTCGATCGCAGCGGCGACGTATTTCGCAATGCGAATATGATCGGCACGTCGCCCTTGGGGGGCGTGCTGGCGGTGGCCGGCGACGACCACGCCGCGCAATCGTCGATGTTCCCGCACCAGACCGACGGCATCTTCCAGTCAGTGCTGATGCCGATCCTGCAGCCGGCGAATGTGTCGGATATCCTCAGTCTGGGCCTGGCAGGCATCGCACTTTCACGCTTCTCGGGCCTGTGGGTGGGTTTGAAGACGATCGCCGAGGTGGTCGAGAGCGCGGCCAGCTTCGACCTGCCGAATCCCTGTCCCGGGTATATCTCCCCTGCCGACCTGATCCCGGCACATGGCCTCAGCTGGGATAGGCGCATCCAGTGGCCCGCCCAGCGCGCCGAGCTCGAGCGCCGTCAGATCGAAGAGCGCTTGCCGGCGGCCATCGGCTGGGCCACGGCCAATCGCATCGACACGGCCATCTTCGAGAGCCGCCGCAAGCGGCTCTGCGTGGTCACGGTCGGCAAGGCACATCAGGATTTGATGCAGGCACTGGAGCTGCTCGGAATCGGTGAGACCGAGGCCGAAGCGCTCGGGCTGTCGATCTACAAGGTGGCGATGAGCTGGCCGCTGGCGACGGACCCGCTGGTCGCGTTCGCCGGGGATACCGACGAAATCTTCGTGGTCGAGGAAAAGCAGCCGATCGTCGAGAACCAGATCAAGGCGGCCCTGTTCAACGGATTATCCGGGACAATGTTCGTCTCGGGCAAGACGGATGCGCAAGGCAGGCTGCTGCTGCCGACCATCTCCGAGTTCACCCCGTTGATGGTCGCGACGGCACTTGTCCGGCACTATGCCGATGGTGATCCCGTTGGCCTGGCGGATCGCCTCGAGACGCTTCAGGCACGTGCCCGGGGAGGCGAGATAATCCCGTTCCCGGCACGCAAGCCCTTCTTCTGTTCCGGTTGCCCCCATAACAGCTCGACGCGGACGCCGGAGGGTTCGATCAGCGGCGGCGGCATTGGTTGTCATGTGATGGCCCTGTCGGTGCCCGAGCTCAAGACCTCGACGTTCAGCCAGATGGGCGGCGAGGGCATGCAATGGGTCGGTGCGGCTCCCTTTTCCGACACGCGACATGTCTTCCAGAATCTCGGCGACGGCACCTATCAGCATAGCGGGCTGCTGGCGATCCGCGCGGCCATCGCGGCCGGGACGAACATCACCTACAAGATTCTCTACAATGATGCGGTCGCGATGACGGGCGGCCAGCCGGCCGAAGGCGCGCTCGATCCGGTCCGGATTGTGGCTCAGCTCGTCGCCGAAGGTGTCGGCGATGTACGGTTCGTGAGCGACGACCCTGACAAATGGGGCACCCTGCCGGGCGGATTGCGTCCGGTCCATCGCGACAGGCTGGAGGCCGTTCAGCGCGAACTGCGTGACGTAGCCGGCGTCAGCGCGATCCTCTACGAGCAGACTTGCGCCGCGGAGAAGCGGCGTCGCCGCAAGCGCGGCGACTTTCCCGACCCGGATCGACGCCTTTTCATAAATCCGCTGGTCTGCGAGGGCTGTGGTGACTGCTCGGTCCAGTCCAACTGCATCTCCATTGAACCGCTCCCGACTCCATATGGTACCAAGCGCAAGATCAACCAGTCAGCGTGCAACAAGGACTTTTCGTGCGTCAAAGGCTTCTGTCCAAGCTTTGTCGAGATTGACGGGCCGGTATTGCGCAAACCGGACGAGGTGCGCATCGCCGCGCTCGAACGGTTGCACTTTCCTGGCTTGCCTGACCCCGTGCCGTGCGCGCCGGACGCGGTCTACAATGTTTATATAGCCGGTATCGGTGGACTGGGCGTGCTGACGATCGGCGCGCTGCTGGGCACCGCCGCGCACCTCGATGGCCTGTCGGCCAGCGTACTGGACTTCACGGGCCTCGCGCAGAAGAATGGCGCCGTGGTGAGTCAGGTGCGTATCGCGCCGGCCAACACCGCGATCCACGCCGTCCGCATCAGCGCTGGTGAGATTGACCTGCTCCTCGCCACCGACATGGTGGCGGCGGTCAGTCCTGATGCGCTCGCCAGGCTTGCAAAGGGGCGAAGCGCGATCGTGCTCAATAGCGACGAGACCCCCACCGCCGATATGGTCAGCGACCGGGATGCGACGCTGCCGACGGCGCGCATGATCGATACCCTGCTCGGCAAGGCTGGCACGGACGGCCATCTTCTTGGTGCGACGCGCATCGCCGAGGGGCTGTTCGGGAACAATGTCGCGGCCAATGTCCTGCTGCTGGGCTATGCTTGGCAGAAAGGCCTCCTGCCCCTCTCCGCCRCCGCTTTCGACGCAGCGATTGTGGCGAACGGCGCTGCCGTCGGCCTCAACCGGCGCGCCTTCACATGGGGCCGTCTGGCGGCGGTCGACCTCGCGCTGGTCGAGACAGTCGCCGGAATTGCAGCGCCCCAGCGGCCTCCGGAAGAGAGCATCGGCGAGGCTATCGCGCGCCGGGCGGCGGATCTCCTTGCGTATCAGGATCAAGCCTATGCCGCACGATACCAGCGGCTCGTGAACGGCGTTCGCAACGCAACAACCGCCTTCGGCGCCGAAGGCGAGGTGTTGCTCCGCGCCGTCGTGAACAATGCCTTCAAGCTGATGGCGTACAAGGACGAATATGAGGTGGCGCGGCTATATGGCGCACCGGAATTCCGTCACATGCTGAAGGCGCAGTTCGCCGAAACGAAGCGGCTCTCGATATGGCTCGCCCCTCCCCTTTTGTCGCGAAGCGATCCGCGCACAGGCCGCCCCGCAAAGCGCAAGTTCGGCCCGTGGATATTCCCCCTGCTCAGCATCTTGGCCCGCGGCAAGATCTTGCGCGGTACCAGCTTTGATCCGTTCGGCCGCACGCAGGAGCGCCGGGCCGAACGTACGGTGCGCGACGAGTATCTCGCGACGATCGAGAGGCTGTGCGCGTCGATCGACAAGGCCAGCATCCCGAAGGTGACCGCCCTTGCCGCATTGCCCGAAAGTGTTCGCGGCTACGGCCCGGTCAAGGAAAAGGCACTGGCTGAATATGCTCGCACGCGCCTGGACCTGCTGGCCGACACCCCTGCGCAAATCATCGAGATGGCAGCATAACAATGACAATTCTGACCGAGACCCAGTCTGCCATCCAGACCATGGTGCGGCAATTCGCACAACATGAAATCCGTCCACACAGTGCTGGTTTTGAAGCCGCAGGAGGCTATCCGGCCGGCCTGTTCGAGCAGCTTGCCGGGCTCGGCCTGATGGGCATGACCGCGCCGGAGGAATTTGGCGGCGCCGGCGCGGACTATCTGAGCTATGCGCTGGCGTTGATCGAAATTGCAGCGGCGGACGGTGCGCTCTCCACCATCCTGTCGATCCAGAACAGCCTGATCGTGTCGGCGCTGCTCAAGGATGGAACCGAGGAGCAGCGCACGCGCTTCCTTCCGGACCTGATCGCCGGCCGCGCCATCGGAGCGTTCGCGCTGACCGAGGCCAATGCGGGGTCGGACGTGACCGCAATGCGCACCCGCGCCGAGCGGGTGGATGGTGGATATCGGCTAACCGGCGCCAAGCAGTTCATCAGCTCGGGCCGCATCGCAAGCCTTGCGATCGTTTATGCGGTGACCGATCCGCAAGCGGGCAAGCGCGGGATCACGGGCTTCCTCGTCCCGACCGACCGGCCCGGCTATTTTGTGGACAAGGTCGAGCATAAGCTTGGCCAGGGCGCATCGGACACCTGCGCGATCCGTTTCGAGGATGTGTTCATCGAAGACGAACTCCGCCTCGGCGCTGAAGGCGCGGGCTATGGTATCGCCCTTTCAAATCTCGAGACCGGCCGGATCGGCATCGCAGCGCAGAGCGTCGGAATGGCCCAGGCCGCGCTCGGGATCGCGATCAGCTACGCCAGGGAGCGCGAAAGCTTTGGTCGGCCCATCATGGAGCACCAGGCCGTGGGTTTTCGGCTGGCGGACCTGGCAACGCGGCTGGAGGGAGCGCGCCAGCTCGTGCTCCATGCTGCTGCGCTCAAAGATGCGGGGGAACCCTGCCTCAAACAGGCATCAATGGCCAAACTCTTCGCCTCCGAAGCCGCTGAAGACATTGTCTCAGGGGCGATACAGACGCTTGGCGGCTACGGCTATCTGGAGGAATTCGGGCTGGCCAAGATATATCGCGATGTCCGCGTTTGCCAGATCTACGAGGGCACCTCCGACATCCAGCGCCTCGTCATCGCTCGATCACTCTGAGGATCCCCACCATGTCCGACATCATCATCTGCAGCTATGCGCGAACCCCCATGGGCGGATTCCAGGGTGCATTCGCGAAGCTCTCCGCGGTCGAGCTCGGCGCCGTTGCGGTGGAGGCGGCCGTCCAGCGCTCGGGCGTCACGCCCGGGGCCATCAACCGGATCTATATGGGCTGTGTCCTGCCAGCCGGGCTCGGCCAGGCGCCGGCACGCCAGGTAGCGCTGGGCGCAGGCCTGCCTCAATCGGTTGAAGCGACGACGGTCAACAAGATGTGCGGTTCCGGCATGCAGGCCGCGATTCTGGCCGCCGAAGCCCTTGCATCGGGCAATGCCGATATCATCGTCGCGGGCGGCATGGAGAGCATGACCAACGCACCCTATGCGTTATCCAAACATCGCACGGGAGCCAGAATCGGCCATGGCCGCGTCATCGACACGATGATGATGGACGGGCTGGAGGACGCCTATGATCGCGGCAAGCCGATGGGCGCGTTCGCGGAGGACACGGCGCGACGCTACGGATTCATGCGGGCCGATATGGACGGCTATGCAATCGAAAGCCTGGGGCGTGCCAATGCGGCAATCGACAGCGGTGCTTTTGTTGACGAGATTGTCCCCGTTCCGGTGCCCGTCCGCGGCGGCGTCATCATGGTCACCGAGGACGAACAGCCGGGCAAGGCCAATCCGGACAGGATTCCGGCGCTCAAGCCCGCATTCGCGACCGACGGCAGGATCACGGCGGCAAGCGCGGCCTCGATTTCGGATGGGGCCGCAGCCCTCGTGATGACACGGCAGGATGTGGCAGAGCGTCTTGGCCTCAAGCGGGAAGCCAGGATCGTCGCGACCGCCGCCCATGCCCAGGCACCAGCATCATTCGCCACCGCACCGGTTGACGCCATTCGCAAGCTCCTGCGCAAGGCCCGGTGGGAGATCGCAGAGGTCGATCTTTTCGAGATCAACGAGGCTTTTGCGGCGGTGGCGATGATCGCCATGCTCGACCTGGGGATCCCGCACGAGCGCCTCAATGTGAATGGCGGCGCGACCGCACTTGGTCACCCGATCGGGGCGAGCGGTGCCCGGATCATGGCGACGCTTGTCGCTGCGCTCAAGGCGCGTGGAAAGACGCGCGGCATTGCAGCGCTCTGCATCGGCGGCGGCGAGGCTACTGCGGTTGCGATCGAGATCATCTAGCGGACCGACATGGAAGCCATGGACCCGCGGCCAATCGATGTTGAGCCGAGAGACCCTTCACCTCGGTGGGGCGATGCGCCGCGCGGCGACATGAAACGCCTCGGCTTGTGAAAGAGGAATAAGCTATGACCGACATGCCCGCCTTCGTCGTATCACCCAATAAACGGCGCCTTTCGAAGGCAGCCCGGACCGACCTGTTGATCGACCCGGCTTTCGGCAAATTCTTTTCAGATCACATGGTCACGATCCGCTGGAGTGAGGGAAAGGGCTGGCACAGCGCCGAGGTTCGCGCGCGTGAGCCGTTCCCGATCGATCCCGCGAACGCTGTCCTGCATTATGCGCAGGAGATCTTCGAAGGCATGAAGGCATATCGCACCGCGGACGGGCGCATTTCATTGTTCCGGCCCGAAGAAAACGCGCGTCGCTTCCGGAAGTCCGCTGAGCGAATGGCGATGCCACCAATATCCGAGGCGCTCTTCATCGCTGCGGTCGAGAAACTCGTGGAAATCGACCGCGACTGGATCCCGGAAGGTCCCGGAAGCCTTTATTTGCGGCCATTCATGTTCGCCAATGAGGCGTTCCTCGGCGTACGTCCCGCCGCGGAGTATATATTCTGCGTGATTGCATCGCCCGCCGGTCCATACTTCAAGGGTGGTGGGAAACCATTCAATCTATGGGTGTCCGAGCAATTCACGCGCGCGGCGCCAGGAGGTACAGGCGCCGCAAAGTGCGGTGGCAACTACGCCGCGAGCCTGCTCGCCCAGGCCGAAGCGATCAGGCATGATTGCGACCAGGTGGTGTTTCTTGATGCTGCCGAGCATCGTTGGGTCGAAGAACTGGGCGGCATGAATATCTTCTTCGTGCTCGAGGATCGCATCGTGACCCCGCCGCTCGGCACAATCCTGGCGGGCATCACGCGTGCATCGATCATTGCGCTTGCCCGCGATGCCGGTCTCGTCGTCGAGGAGCGGCCCTATAGCTTCGACGACTGGCGTGCAGATGCACATAGCGGGAAGCTCAGGGAAGCTTTTGCCTGCGGCACCGCCGCCGTGGTCGCGGCGATCGGCAAGGTCCATTACAAGACGGGCACCTTCACGCACGGGGATGGCGGTATTGGAGCCACCACGGCACAATTGCGCGCCAGGCTCGTCAATATCCAACGCGGAAGCGAACCTGATCCGCATGGATGGGTCCGGTTCCTCGGCTGAAGCGTGAAACGACGGTTGCGCCACAGCGGGGCCGGAACGCTTCCCGTGTGAAGGCGCGCATTTACCCCGAATCGCGATCCGGTCGGCTGGCGGCGGACTCGAGCTTCGGCACGCAAATCGGTGAAGACGTAAAGCTGTTGATCCTGTCGCCGGACCGGCACGACGAGGGCGGTGCGGGCTGGCCGCTACGGCGCCGGCGACCGGCGAACGAAAAATCGCAGTTTTTCTATTATAGAAATATTCTCTAATATAGAAATATCGGCTACCGCCTCGCTGACGACCTGAAGCACGAAAGGCAATCCATGACCATGATCCCCCATCTGGCACCGCTGACCGAGGCAGGCGACTTCCTCTTCCTCTCAGGCCAGCTTCCCTTCAACAGGGACCGTGCGATCGTCTCATCCGGGATCGAGGAACAGACGACCCAGGTGATGGAGAATATCACTGCGGTGCTTGCCGATGCGGGGCTGACGCTGGCGGATGTCGTGAAGGCGACGGTATGGCTGAAACGGGCGAGCGACTTTGTCGGCTTCAACGAGAGCTATGCACGTGCCTTTGGCAGTCACAAACCCGCGCGTTCGACCGTGGTGAGCGACCTGATGGTCCCCGCGGCGCTCGTGGAGATCGAGGTGATCGCGCGGCGATCCGGCAAGACCGCCTGAACGTGGCGCCGCTGACCGCTGGGCCCGTGCCGCTTTAGCGGGCCTTGCGTTTCCGCTCGGTGCGGCGAGCCGCTTCGCTGATATGTTCGGCTTCGGCGATGCTCTGGTGCTTGTCGATGAGATGTGGCTCCGAGGTCGCGCAAATCGACAATATCCGGCAGGGTTGATCGCCTATGGCGATATAGGCGTGGCCCATCTGGCTGTCGAAATAGACCGAGTCGCCCTTTTCGAGAATGGCTGGGGTATAAAGTTCGGTATGAAGTTCGAGTATGCCCTCCAGGACATAGACATATTCCTCGCCGGGGTGGCGCATGAACTCGCCATATTCCTCGATATTCTTCGCCAGGACGTCGCCGATTATAGGTGTGATGCGTTTGTTCAGCAGTTCGGCCGCGACATAGAGGTAATTGCCCCGGGGCATCTCGATCGCATGGCCTTCGCCAGCGCGTGAGATGCTGCGGCGAGCGGCGCCTTCCAGCCGCGGTGTCTCCTTCGCGCCGGAGCCGATGAGTTCGGTCATATCGACCTCGAGGCCCTCACTGACCCGGAGAAGCTTGTCGAGCGTCAACGCCACCTTGCCGTTTTCGATCTTGGAAAGCGTCGAGACATTCATGCCGGTCAGCTTGCTGAGATCGGCCAGCGTCAGTCCGCGCTGGGTGCGGAGCTTCTTCAAAGCTGCTCCGGGGTTTGCTTGAACCCTTCCTTGGGGAAATTCGCTTGGCATTCACTCTCCTGTAAGCGGACGGTAACGCCCGTTGTAAAAGCGACAAGGTGATTTTCGATTCCGGCGCAAAAATGCGAGAGCGGATATATTCGTTGCCGATACTGCCTGGTTGGCCTGCCGCGCAACGTCTTCAACCCGTCCTCGCTGCGCGTCAGGAGGAAGCGCCACGATTGCCGGCCCTGCGTCTCTATGCCGCCAACCCGGCGGCAAGCGCGTCGAAGACCGTGCGATAGCGCGCGTTCGTCTTGAGATCCTCGTGCATGACAATCCAGAGCGGGAGCATAAGCGCGATCTCGGCAACAACACGCGTCAGCCCGACATCACGCAGCGCCACCGCCGTCTGGCAAAAGCCGATGCCGAAGCCGGCGCGTATCGCCGCGTGCTGCGCGACGTTGCTGTCGGTTCGCAGGGCAAATCCCGCACGCTGTAGCTGGGGCAGCCGCGCGGCCATGGCGCGCAACGCAGGCGTCTCGACGTCGTAACCGACCAGCGCATGGTGCGAGAGATCCGCGACGGTGGCGGGTGTTCCCATGCGCGCCAGATAGTCGCGATGTGCGTAAAGCCCGATCTCCACCGGCGGCAGGCGGCGCGCGAGGAGCGCGGACTGTGTCGGCTCGGTCATGCGGACTGCGATGTCGGCCTCTCGCGCGAGCAGGTCGTCGACCCGGTCGGAGAGCGTCAGCTCGATGGCCAGGCGCGGGTGCGCGATGCGCAGCCGGGTCAGGATGCGCGGAAGATGCTCCACGGCCACCACGTCGCTCGCACTGATCCTCACGGTACCCTCGATCGCGCCGACCGCGCCGCTCGCGGTTCTCAGCATCGCGGCGGCGGTCGTCGCCATGGCCATCGCCTGGGGGCGAAGCGCCTGTGCGAGGTCGGTCGGCGCAAGACCGCGTTGCGACCGGATGAAAAGATCGGCGCCCAGGAACTGCTCGAGGGCGTCGATATGACGCGCGACCGTCGGTTGAGTCAGGCCGAGCTTTCGCGCGGCGGCCGAGAGCGAACCCTCGTCCATGACGGCAAGGAGGCTGCGATATAACGCCCAGTCAGGCTCACTGCTCATCTTTTTCCGTATAGCAGTCCAACGTTATTAGACAATTTCTGTTTTATCCGTCCCCACCTAGATCGGTCATGCAACTTACTGGAGTGAGGATCATGACAATCACGGTTTTCGGATGCGGCGCGGTCGGGCGACCGATCGTCGAGACGTTGCTCGATCGAGGCGACGAGGTCCGTGTCGCGACCCGCACCATGCCGGCGGATCTGCCGGCCGGCGCGGAGCATGTCCGCTGCGACGTTCTCGAGATCGACGACGTGGTTCGGGCCCTGGAGGGCGCGACGCAGGCTGTGCTTGCCGTCGGGTTCGCCTACGACTCCAGGCTGTGGCGGACGGTCTGGCCGCAAACGATGCGCAATGTCGTCGATGCCTGCGCACGCACTTCCGTGCGGCTTGTGTTCATCGACAATCTCTACCAGCTTGGGCCAAAGCGCGCGCCGCGCACCGAGGTCATGGCGCTCGAGCCCACGGGCGAGAAGCCTGTGATCCTCGCCGAGGTGACCCGCATCTGGCAGGCCGCCGCGGCGCGGGTCCGGGTGGCGGCGCTGCGCTGCACCGATTTCTACGGGCCCGGTGTCGACGTGTCGCACCTCGGCGCAAGCGCTTTCGGGGAGCTCGCAAAGGGTCGGTCGGCGCAGCTTCTTGTTCCTGCCGACATACCGCATGACTTCGCCTATGTGCCCGACATCGCTCGCGCAGCGGTGGCGCTGCTCGATGCCGATGACGCAGACTTTGGCCAGGCCTGGAACATGCCCTGCGCGCCGACCAGGAGTCCCCGGGAACTCCTCGCGATGGGCGCCGCCTCACTCGGGATCAGGTTGCGGATCCTCGCCGTCCCGTTCTTCCTGCTCCGGCCGATCGGACTCTTTTATCGCTTCGCCAGGGAAGTAGCGGATGTCGGCTTCACCTGGGACCGCCCTTATCTTGTCGATGGCGAAAAGTTCGCCCGCCGCTTCGGCTTCGCCGCCACATCTTTCGAGGTCGGCGTGCCGGCCACTGTCCGCGCCTTCAGGGGAGTTCGCTGAGATGACCGGGACCGACGAGATCGTGCAACGCTGGATGGCACTGTGGAATGGTGACATGCAGGAAATGGAGACGCTGATTACGCCCGACGTGGTGGTCCACGCCGCGCTGATTGGACAGGCCGGCGACGCACCTTTGACAGGACGTGACGCGCTGCGCCGCTGGATCGAAACCGCTCGGTCGATGCTGCCGGAGATCCGCTTCGGCATTGAGGTCGGACCGCTGGCAGACGGGGCGATGTGCGCCGTGCGCTGGCGCGGCGAAGGGCCTCACGGCACTCGCCGGATAAGCTTCACCGGCACGGATATTCTGCGGATCGAGAATGGCCGCATCGCCGAGCATTGGACCAACGCCGACACCATGCTGATGATGCAGCAAGCGGGCCTCGCGTAACGCGGGCGACGAGGGTCGGCAAAACGCGAGACGTCGCGCTTTCCCGCGATTGCCTGGAACTTACCCACCTTGTCGACGCCCCGCCCCGCCCGGCATCGTCTTCTTGCGGCCGGGCGGCGAGTAAGTCAGAGCTTGACGTCGAACGTCACGCCGATCGTCCGTGGCCGGACGAGATATTGCTGGATCGGCGGCAGGTCCTGGCTGCGCGAGACACCGCGTTTGTCGCCGATATTCTCGACGAACAAGGTTATGCCGAACGACCTGAAATTGGCACCGAGCCGCGCGTCGAACAGATTATAGCCGCCCTGGCGCGTGGTTGCCTCCAGTTCCCCGGGCGACCGCGACAGATAGCGATGCGACAACAGAATCCTCGGCTTGAGCGCGGAATCCGACAGTTCGTAGCTCAAAGTGTTGGATATCTGCCATTTGGCCGCGCCGGGGAGCCGGGTGCCCTTGGGAAAGACGCCCGCGCTCGGATCACTCGGATCTGGCATGAAGGTCTTGCTCAGCGCAGCGTCGAGATACGTCACGTTGCTGGTCAGATCGAGACCGCGCGTGGGCCGGAGCGTCACGCTCGCTTCGAGACCATAGATCCGGGCATTGCCGGCGTTGCTCGTATAATCGATGCCGGAGGTCTGGCGGTTCAACTGGATGTTGGTCCAGTCGATATAGAATCCCGTCAGATCGAGAAGCAGCTTGCGGTCCCAGAAGTTGGCGCGGGCGCCGATCTCGTAATTCCACAGCGAGTCGCTGCCGTACGAGGCCGGCACATTGGGTCCGACGGTGAGGTTGGACCCTCCGAAACGATATCCCTTGGACGCCAGCGCATAAATCATCAGATCCTTGCTCGGCGTCCATGTCAGCGACGCCTTCGGGCTGAAGCCACTGAAGGTCCGCGTGCCCGAGGTACTCTGGGTATAGGCGCCCTGGGTCAGCAGGACGAAGGTGCCGAAGGCGCTCGACTCGTTGGTCAGGCGCTGCTGGAACAAGCGGCCGCCAAGCGTCAGCTTCCACTGATCGCTGAAATGATAGGTGGCTTCGCCGAACGCGGCGATCTCCCGCGCGGTCGCCGGGAAGCGCGCATTCACCAGCAGATCGCCGGGTGCCAGTTGCTGGCCCATATTGGGGGCGAGCCCCAGGGCAGGACCGGCGACATCGAGCAAATCGGCCAGGCCGGCGGCGTAGATGAGCTGCCCCTGGTTCATCCTGGTCCGGTCGTACATCGCGCCGACGAGATAATCGAACCTGCTGCCGGGTGCGGATGCGAGCCGCACTTCGAATGTCTCGCCCTTGCTGGTCCCGGAGCCGAAATTGGTGACGGGCGCAAGGCCGAACAGCGCAGGCGACAGGGGTATGGTCAGGTCGCTGGAATAGCTGAAGCTTTTCTTATGCCGTGTGGCCGTCGCGGTGAGCGTGGCGAACGAGAAGTCCTGGTCAATGCGCAACTGGTGGATCAGCGTCCGATAGCGGGCATATTCCGGAATATTGGTGCTCTTGAGAAGGTCGCCGCCCAGCCCCGGCTGCCTGTAGCCGTCGTCGTCGGTATTCTGGCTTTGCTCAAGATACAGATAGTTGACGGTCGTCCGGTCGGTCGGCTTCCAGGTCGCAAGGATGCGGCCGCTTCGGGTGGTCGTGCGGTTTGCATCGACCGTGCCGGTACCGATATTGTCGATGTATCCGCCATCCCGACGATAGACGAAAACGCCACGGACGGCGAGCTTGCCCGCCACGATCGGTGCGTTGAGCATGATCTTGCCCGCGCCGCCCATCTCTCCATCCCGTGTGTCGCGCAACGATGCCTGGCCATGGGCGCTGAAGTTCTGGAGGTCGGGCTTGGCGGCCTGATAATTGACAGCACCGCCGAGCGAGGAGGATCCGAACAGCGTGCCCTGGGGCCCGCGCAGGATCGCGACATTGTCGACGTCGAATGTGTCGATGTCCGGTGTCCCGATCGAGAAGGCGGGATCGGTAAGCGGGACGTCGTTGATGAAGAATCCGGTCGTGGCCTGACCGGCATCCTGTCCCGTCGTCGTCGAGACGCCGCGGATGGTCACGTTGCTATTGCCAGGATTGGAAGCGTTGAAGACCACGCCAGGCGTGCGGGTAAGATAGTCCGCCATGCCGTCGGCCCCGAGCTTCTCCAGCTGTTCGCCGCTTTGCGCGGTAACCGATCCGGAGATCTTGCGAACCGCTTGCGGCCGCTTCGTCGCGGTGACGATGATATCGTCATCCCGTTCCGCGCTCAGGGTCGATTGCGTCGAGGGCGCGCCGGGACCCTCTTTTGCCGTTTGGGCAAGCGCCAGGCCCGGCATGAGGGCGATAGTCGCTGCACTGATCGTCAGACACCTGGACAACGATGGTCTCGTCATCGTGCTTCTCCCTGCAATGCGTTATCAAATTTCTAGTTTAGATTATTTATTTCTCGTTTGGAAAATTATCATTGTCAAGCGGCAACAACATGGCGATTTGGTACACTGGCGGGTCCGACCGTGAATGGACGCGTCTTGAACAAGAAGGGAGCGGATGGTGGTGCACTTGGAGAACAATGGGATGGGTCACCGCGACGCAGCGCGCGGAGGGCGCGCCGCGTGACCGCGCACGCCCGAACAACGCCATCGACCTGGTTCCAGCGCTTCCTGCTGCCGGGCTTCGCCTTCAAGGCGGTCGTGATTGGCGGTGGCTATGCGACAGGCCGCGAACTCGCCGAATTCTTCATGCCGAGCGGGCCCTGGGGCGGGATAGCCGCGATCATGCTGGCGATGGCCATTTGGAGCGTGGTTTGCGCGATCACCTTTGCGTTCGCGAGAAGCTACGAGGCATATGATTATCGGACATTTTTCGAGCGACTGCTGGGGCCGGGCTGGGTGATATTCGAAATCGCCTATCTCTTGTTCGTGGTCCTGATCCTCGCCGTGTTCGGCGCGGCTGCGGGCGCGATCGGCGCGGCGGTGTTCGGGTTGTCGCCAATGACGGGATCGGTGGTCCTGGCAGTGGCGATCGCGGCAGTCGCCGCCTTCGGCAACACCTCGGTCGAACGCCTGTTCAAATATGTGTCGGTCCTCCTTTATGGCGTCTACGCGTTGTTCGTTGTCCTGGCCCTGAGCAAGTTCGGCCCCCAGATTTCGGAGAAACTGGCCCTGATCGTGCCTTCAAAAGGCTGGGGCGCGGGAGGACTGACCTATGCGAGCTACAATGTCGTCGGCGCGGTGACGATATTGCCGGTGCTTCGGCATCTCACGAGCCGCCGCGACGCCATCGTGTCAGGCCTGATCGCCGGACCGCTCGCGATGTTGCCGGCCTTGCTGTTCTTCATTTGCATGATCGCCTTCTATCCGGGGATCGCCGGGGAAACGCTTCCCTCGGACTTCATGCTCCAGCGACTGGACATCCCGGCGTTCCATATCCTGTTTCAACTGATGATCTTCGCGGCACTCCTGGAAAGCGGTACCGGCTCGATTCACGCCATCAACGAACGTATCGCAGGTGCGTGGCGGGCGAAGCGCGGAACCGATCTCACGCGTGTCGCGCGGGGCTCCATCGCATCGCTGCTGCTGGTCGGCTGCATTTTTGTCGCTGACCGGTTCGGCCTGGTGGCGTTGATTGGCAGCGGCTATCGCTGGCTCGCCTATACCATTCTGGCCGTTTACATCGGCCCGCTGATGACCGTCGGCCTGTTTCGGCTTGTGTGCGATCGACGCATCGACCGACAAGCTTGATGGGCTCGGAGCCCGAACCCGGCTCCGTCAGGGACAGCTGCCGGGGGGCGGCGTCTTGCGCACTGCACGGCCCGAGAGAATGCCGGTGGCCTTGCCGTTTTCGAGCTCGATGCGCCCGTTGACGATCACATCGATCGTTCCGGTCGAAAGGAGCTGAGGCGCCGTATAGGTCGCGCGTGCATGATAGGCCTTCGGATCGATCACCGCGATGTCGGCGAAATAGCCCGTCCTGATATAGCCGCGGCCCTGGAGGCCGAACGTGTCCGCTTCGAGCCCCGTGGACCGATGCACGAACTGGACCGGCGTCAGAATCTTCCGGGCGATCACATAATTTTCCCAAAGCCGCGCATAGCTCGCATAGCCGCGGGGATGTCCGCCATCGCCGCCGTCGCTCGAGCTCATCACCCAGGGCTTGCGCATCGCGGTAACGATATCGGTTTCGTTCATCACGAAGACCACGACCCCGGCATCGTCCCTGGTCAGGATACGAATGGCCGCGTCGATCGGCGCCACGCCCCATTGGGCTGCCAGATCCGACAGGCTCTTTCCGATGATCTGCGGTTCGTTGGCAGCATCGCTGATCACGATCGCCTGTGCGAGAGCCGGGGTCAGATTCGAGTCAGCGCGAATCTTCGCGAGGTCGACGGGGTTCGCGAAGCGTTTGACCATGGCCGCGCGACCGCCGTCTTGCGCCCAGCGCGGGATGACAGCGGCATCCAGCGCGGTATTCGCAGCGGTCCAGGGATATTGGTCGGCCGTCACCTTCTGCCCCCTGGCGCGGGCTGCCTCGATCATGGCGGTCAGGTCGCTCATCGCACGAGGGCCGCCCGATACCTTGATGTGCGCGAGGTGCAGCGGCGCCCCGCTCTCCGCGCTGATCCGCAGCGCCTCCCGAAGCGAGGGGATCACACCGATCGAGCTGTCCCCTTCGTCACGCTGATGGGTGTCGTAGATGCCGCCGCGCTTGCCCGCTTCCTTCGCCACGGCAATCACCTCTGCGGTCGAGGCAAAGCTCTGGGGTGCGTAGAACAGGCCTGACGACAGGCCGATCGCGCCTTCGCACATGCCCCTGGCCGCAAGGGCTCTCATCCTGTCGAGTTCGAGCGGGGTCGGCACCCGTGCGTCATCGGCCAGTACGCGCTCGCGGATCTTGCCGAAACCGACATAAGCGGCGACATTCTGACCGATCCCCATTTCCTCCATCTTGTCGAAATTGGCTTTGACGTCAGGCGTACCATCGCCGTCCACGCCGATGACGCTGGTGGTGACGCCTTGCATGATTTGCCGCGCGATGAACCGCTTCGCGGCGTCGGGCGACAGGAGTTCGTCATCGGTATGCGTGTGGGCGTCGATCAGGCCGGGCGTTACCATCAGACCTTTGGCGTCGAGCGTCCTGCTTGCCCGGACACCCGCCCTGGCAGCATCGCCAATGAAGACGATCTTGTCGCCGACGATCCCGATATCCTCCACCCTGGGCGACGCCAGGCTGCCATCGTACACGGTACCGCGCGCAATGAGCAGATCGACGGTGCTCCCGGATCGGGGCTGGCCAAGGCCTTGCTGGGCGTACAGGCCCGCGATGGCGGCGGTGGCGAGCAATGTGGCGACGCTGGCGCCGCGCAGGGCGTTGGGCAAAGTTCGGATCCTTTTCTTTTGCTGAGGAGGCAGAGGAAACCTGGAGGGCGCCGCTAGTCGGCCCGCTTGAAAGCGAGGTCCTGGAAGTCGAAACTGAAATCGGTCGAGGGCGAAATCGCGCGGAGCGTCATATCGGCCGCCTTGCCGTCGAAACCCTGTTCGAAACGGACGAACGCATCGGCGTCGAGGCTGCGGTCCTTCCAGCGGACGACGAAGATGTTCCCCTGGTACGGGATGAGATTGCCCTCCAGGCTGTCGGTCCGGCTGAATTTGAGGACGAGCGTGTCGCCGACCCGTCGAACCACGGCGTCCCCGCGCCACGGATCGCGATAGGTGCCGACATAGGCGCTCAGCGGCAGCGCGGGCGGTCCGGCGCTCGCGAGCGTCCTGGCGACGGTATCGTTCACGCTTGCGGCATTCGCATCGCGTTTCGCCATGATGGCTTGCGCGATAGCGACCCAGTCACGTTTTTCGCCGCCAAGATAGGCATCCAGTATCTGGCCGCCGACCGCCTCCATCGCGGCGCCGCTCTGCTGGTTGGTCAGCACGACGACCCCGAGACCGAGTTCGGGAACCATGCTGACCCATGTCACCGTGCCGAGCACGCCGCCATTGTGGTGGATCAGACGGTAGCCACGCGTATCGCTGACCTCCCAGCCAAAGCCGTAGCCGGCGAAATGCGATCCATAGAGGCCTGACTGCAACTGCGTGAGCGGCGTCGGCGTGGTGACGTCCCACATTTCCGCGCTGCGATCCGCACTGAACAATCGCTGGCCGCCCGGTTCGACGCCCCGTGCCAGCTGGGTCTCGAGCCACCGGGCCATCCCCGAGACGTTGCAGTTGATCGTCCCCGCCGGCCCGATCGATCGCATGTCGACGACGGGAACGGCCCGGACAAGGCCGTCGATCACGACATGCGGTGCCGCAACATTCGAGCGATCGGCGATGAGATCGTAACGCGGAGAGCATCCCGACATGTGGAGCGGGACCAGGATCCGGCTGGTGACGAAGTCCTCCCACGACTGGCCTGTGACCGCCGGAATGAGCTGGCCCGCCACCATGTAAAGCAGGTTGTCGTAATTGTATTTCGACCGGAAACTTGATGTCGGCTTGAGATAGCGCAGGCCGTGGACGATCTCGGCCCGCGTCATGTCGGTTGCCGGGAAGAACATCAGGTCGCCGGCGCCCTCTCCCAGGCCGCTTCGATGCGTCAGCAGGTCGCGGACGGTAAATTCACGCGTGACATAGGGATCGTACATCCTGAAATCGGGCAGGAGGTCGATGACCTTGTCTTCCCAACGCAGCTTTCCCTCATCAACCAGGATCGACAGCGCTGCCGCGGTAACCGCCTTGGTATTCGACCCGATCTGGAAGAGCGTGTCGGCATCCACCTTGCCGGCGCGGCCGACGTCCCGGACTCCATAGCCCCTGGCGAACACCAGCTTGCCGTCCTTGACGATGCCGACCGCCATGCCGGGCACCTGAAAGGCCTTCATCGCGCGGGCGACAGTATCGTCGATCGCGGCAGGTGCCATCGGCAGGGCGGCCGGCGACTGTGTTGCGGTCGACGATCCGGTGCGGGCCTGTCCGGGCGCGGCGGCGGCAAGCGGCACGGCCGCGATAACCAACGCTGCCGAAAAACGCAGATAGCTTGCGATCATGTATGTCCCTCGACTTTCGTAAGATCAGGTCGGGCGCCGGTATACGCCGGCGACGCCGTCAATAACGTGTGCTGAGCCCGAGAAGGTGGAACTCCGCTGCTATCCAGAACAGGACCAGCGCCGCGATCAGCAGGAGCAGACTCGCAAGTCGCTGCAGCCAGGGCGGTCGACGCGTCCAGGTCAGTGCGAGATTCCACGCCGCGGCGATCGGCATGCCGGCAAAGGCGATTGTACCGAGAAGCCGGCAAAGCAGGACGGGCCAGTCCTCCTTGCTCAACGATTCCAGGAAGACGAGAAGGATATAGGCCCACCCGAGACATGCCAGCATCACAAGCCACGACATCCCCGACACGAGGCGGTACGCGGTCCGGTGCTTGCCGGTCAGCATCAGGGAAGAAGCGAACCGGCGGCGGACGATCGCGCTCGCCGGCCAATACAGGGCCGCGATCATAACGATGGCCAGTGCGGCCAGCGTGAGCGGCATCAGCCAGGCGGAATCCCGGTACCAGGGCACCCGCTCGAACACCATGAAGGGGGAGACTTCGTCGAGGCTCCAGCGCGTGACGTGACCGTCATTCACCCTGGCCGCCAACCGGGCATGACCATAAGCGTCCTGCCAGACGAAGGGCGCCACCTCGATCCATTTGCGCGGCGGCCCGCCGAACAGCTCAGGCACCTGCGGGCGGCCATCAGCATCGAGCCCGACACTGGTCTGGCCAAGGAAATTGCCGATATCGAGGAACGTGGTGAACTGGGCCCGGCTGTTGAAATAGTTGCCGACCAGCATGCGGGCATGGTCGCGGGCAGTGGGAAGCTCGACAGGCGGCTTGTCGTCCGCTGCCGGAAAATAGCGGTCGGCAAATCGCTCGAACAGCGCCTGGCGGATGCGCGACGTCGCGCCCTCCTCCCCGGCGCTGTTCATCTCGATCATCAGTCCAACATTCTTTTCGGGGAACAACCACATATAGCCGTGGAAATTGATCAGGTCGCCGCCATGCGCGATCGCACGGAGGCCGTTCACCCGTTGCTCGTAGAACCCGAGTGCCATGCGGTTGAGGGCCGGCAGCGCACCGTAAGCCGGTGTCTGCATGACGCGCGCGGTTGGGGGCCGCATGAGTCCTGCGCCATCGTTCAGCTGCGCAATCATGAACTTCGCGCCGTCCGTACCCGACATCGATAGCGAGCCGGCCGGCGGGACGGAGATCAACTCGAACGGCTTGGCCTCGCCCGATGCCCGGGAATAGCCGGTCGCCATATAGGGCGCGAGCGACGCGGGAAGAGGTTGCCGAAAACTTGAATGGTCCATGCCAAGCGGCTGGAAAATGCGCTGCTCGATATAAGTATCGAATGGCAGGCCCGAAACGCGCTCGACGATATATCCCGCCAATGCCGTCGCATAGTTGGAATAAGCGGGCGTCGAGCCCGGTGCGAACACCCGCTTGGGCAGCAATTGCTTGACGACGGTACCGAGCGGCGCGACCTTTCCGCTGTAGCTGAAGCCGCCCTTTACGACATCCTCGAACCCCGATGTGTGCGTCATGATCGCGCGCATCGTGAGCGGCTTGCCTTCAAAGGGCGGGATCGTGAAGTCGAGGTAGCGATTGACGTCGGCGTCGAGGTCGATCTTTCCCTGTTCGACCAGCTGCATCACAGCGGTCCATGTGAAAAGCTTCGACGTCGACCCCACCCGGAACATCGTTGTCGCAGGATCGACCTTCCTGCGCGCGGCGATATCGGCATAGCCATAGCCGCGCTGCGTAAGGACCTTTCCGTCCTTCACGACCACCACGACGCCGCCCGCAATATCTCCCTGCGCGAGCGCATTGGGCATGAAGCCATCGAACCACGCATCGGCATCCTGCTTCGTCAGGTCGGCCCGGGACGGTGGAACAGTATCGGCCGGCGCTTCTTTCGCTGGGTGGAGCGGTGGCGACTGCGACGGCCCGGGAGGTGACGTGCCTGCGCGGGCGCCGATGGCGGCCAGCGCTCCCAGAATGACCAAGGTCGCTATTTTGCGCATGCCCATCCCGCTCCCCAGCTCCTGCTAGCCGATTTCGACTCACGCACAGCGAGCAGAGGCTCCGTGGCGGCATCAAAATCTATTTGAAGGAACCCTAACTCCAATATCCCGATTTGCAACTATATTTCTAAAATAGAAATTTTCGTTGATATATTTCCGCATTCGGAGGACATGCCGGCACCATATGGGCCCGAGGCAAGCGGGATAACCCGCAGGGGGAAGGATATGACGTTTCAGCCGGACATAATCGTAATCGGTGCTGGTATCGCCGGATCATCGATCGCGGCGCATCTCGCCGCGCATCGCAAGGTCCAGTTGTTCGATATGGAGGATAGCCCGGGGTACCATTCCACCGGACGTTCCGCTGCGGTCTTTTCCGAGGCTTATGGCAACGACCTCATTCGCGCCTTGACCCGCGCCAGTCGCGATTTCTTCTACTCGCCGCCGTCCGGGTTCACCACCGTGCCGTTGTTGACGCCGCGCCGCGTCCTGATCATCGCAAATCAAGGTCAGGAGCAGGCGCTCGAGCACTTCATGGATCTGGCGCGCGAGACCGGCCATATCGAGCTCAAGTCGGCCAGCCAGGCAGTGGCGCTGTGCCCCGTCCTGCGGCCGGAGCCCCTCGCCGCCGCGGCCTGGAGCACGAGTCCGGCCGACATCGACGTCAACGAATTGCAGCAGGGATATCTGCGGCTGTTCCGCCAGCGAGGCGGCATATCGACCATGTCGTCGCCCATTCTCGAAATACAGCCGAGCGCCGGCGGGTGGCGGATCCGAACGAAAGAGTCGGTCGCCCATGCACCTGTCATCGTCAATGCAGCGGGTGCCTGGGCCGGTGACATCGGCCATCTCGCCGGCGCGATCGACATCGGGCTCCGGCCGTTGAAGCGCACCGCCTGCCTTATCGATCCGCCCGCCGGTCACAATATCGCCGATTGGCCCATGCTGCTGAATGTCGAGGAGGATTTCTACCTCAAGCCCGATGCCGGATTGTTGTTGCTGTCGCCGGCCGACGAAACCGAGACCTCGCCTTGCGATGCGCAGGCGGATGAACTCGATATCGCGATCGCGGTCGACCGTCTCGAGCGCGCCACTACATTGCAGGTGCGGCGAATCGCCAGCAGATGGGCGGGCCTCCGGTCGTTCGTCACCGACCGTTCCCCCGTGGTGGGCCACGATCCGCAGCAGCCAGGCTTCTTCTGGCTCGCTGCGCTGGGCGGGTACGGGATTCAGACCGCGCCTGCGTTAAGCAAAATCGCCGCGGACATCCTCCTCACCGGGCGCGCCAGCGGCGACAGTGACCTGTACGGCATCGACGTCGCGCGAATGTCGCCCGAACGCCTGATCCGGGACGCGGCGACCATCGACTAGCGACACCGCTCCCGCAGGGACAGTTATCGAGACGCCTGCCGAGCAAAATTCGATTGACTCGCCGCCGATTTGTTTCTCTTATCCATTTTAGCAAATATATTTCCAAATTAGAAATACGACTCCATTCGCAAAAATGGAGCCACGGCCGGGTTTTGCCTTCGCGTCGTCCGGCGACGCGCGGGCGAATGTCAAAGCCAAACAAGGGAGGGACTGGAATGACGCCGTCTGCAAAGAACGCTCGGAAAACGGTACTCACGGCATTGTTGGGCGGCGTATCGCTCGCATGCGTCACGGCGCCTGCGACGGCCCAGGAAGCCGTGCCATCGACGACCGGTCAGCCGTCGCCCCAGGCCGCGCCAGGTCAGATCGACGACATCGTCATCACCGCCCAGCGACGCGAATCCACCGTGCTGAAGACATCAGGCAGCGTCACGGCGATTTCCGGTGACCAGATCCAGGCGCGGGGTTTTTCCGAATTCTCGAGCCTTGCCGCCACGATTCCGGGCCTGTCGTCAGCGACGTCCGGCCCTGGGCAGACCGAGTTCAACCTGCGTGGCGTGAGCTCACCGGGCGGCAATTCGGCGACGGTCGGATTCTATCTCGACGATACCCCGCTGACCGCAGCCGCCAATTCGAACAGTGGCAAGGTCGTCGTCGATCCCAATCTCTACGACATCAATCGCGTCGAGGTCCTGCGCGGTCCGCAGGGCACGCTTTATGGATCGAGCTCGATGGGGGGAACCATCCGGGTGATCACCAACCAGCCGGACGCCGGGAAATTCGATGCGAGCGGTCAGGTCAAATTGTCGGGGACCGAAGGCGGCGGATTCAACCATACCGAGAACGCGATGATCAACATTCCGATCGTCGCTGACCGCCTGGCGCTCAGAATTGTCGGGACTGAAGAAGTGCAAAGCGGCTGGATCCACCGGGTCGTGATTGCCCCCGGCGCTTTCCCCGACCTGATCCACCTGGTGCGCGGCGATGTCGCAGCGGCACCCGTGGCCAGGGACTATGACCAATCCAATCGGATCAGGATGCAGACGATCCGGGGCGCGCTCCGCTTCGAGCCGGTCGAGGGCCTGACGATCACGCCGTCGATCCTGTATCAGCATCTGACCCAGGACGGGCCGAACGCGTTCGACACCCGGCCAGGCACCCTCGCCCATTATGATGCCTATGATATTCCCGAACCCTATAACGAGCGCTTCCTGCTCGGCACGCTCAACATCGAATATCATCTCGGGGCGGTCGACTTCACCTCGAACACCGCGCGGTTCAGCCGCAAACAGACCCTGGTCCAGGACACGACCGAAGGGCTCGAATATGCCTTTGGCTTGTCCTTTCCGTATCTGGCGGGACCAGTGACCTTCAACGCGCGTGACGACACCAAACAGTTCAGCCAGGAAGTCAGGCTCACGTCATCCGGCGACAGCAGGTTCAAGTGGCTGGTCGGCGCTTTCTATTCGAACCTGCAATCCCAGGGAAACAATGTCTCGATCGTGCCGGGGCTGATCCCCATTGTCGGCACGGACAATCTGTTCACACGCCACCAGCCCTATCAGATCAGGCAATCGGCGATCTTCGGGGAACTGTCCTACAAATTGACGCCCAAGCTCAAGCTGACCGCCGGCTTGCGGGGCTATCGCTACGAGACCAACGTGACGAGCATCGTTTCGGGCATCTCGAGCGTCACCGGTGGCGACAACGTCAGCACGCAATTCGTCAACGCCAGGAACAGTGGCGTAAATCCGAAGTTCGACGTGAGCTTCACACCGACCGACCAGGTCACCCTCTATGCCACGGCCGGGAAGGGTTTCCGGCCCGGCGGCGGCAACCAGGCCGTTCCGACCAACAATTCAACCAGCACGGGCACCCAGTGCGCGGCCGACCTCGCCGCGTTGGGCCTGACCAGATCGCCTACCGAATATGGCCCGGATTCGCTGTGGAGTTACGAGCTCGGCGGAAAGACGCGCCTGTTCAATCGCCGGGTGAGCCTCAATGGCGCCGTCTACCAGATCGACTGGAAAGGCATTCAGCAGGGGGTGAGCCTGAGCTGCGGCTTCGGCTATACCGCCAATGCAGGTCAGGCGCGGATCCGCGGTGCCGAACTCGAGCTATCCGCGGTCCTGGTCGGTGGTCTGCGCCTCGACGCCAGCGCCGGCTATATCGACGCAAAATTGACACGGGGTGACGCCGCGGTCGGCACCATTGCGGGCCAACCCATTCAAACGGTACCCAAATGGACCGGCAATGCCGGCCTGACCTACACGCGGCCGTTGTCGGGAAGCATGAAGCTGATTTCCCACATCGAATATCTTTACACGGGGCCGCGCGTGAACGGCGGGTACCTTTCGCTGACGCCCACGCCGGCCATAGAACTGGTCAACGCCCGGGTCGGCATCACCAAGGATCGCTGGTCATTGACTGCATTCGTCGACAATGTGTTCAACAAGAAAGCGATATTCAACTATATCGCGCAGCAGGCGATCAGCCTTCCCTTCTATGACCGCGCGGCGACCAATCAGCCGCTCACGGCCGGGGTGGTCATCAGCTTGCGGTATTGACGTCTCCTCACGTCAACGGGGCAGTTTCATTCTATCGGACACCCGGTGATGCGCACTGGCAATAGGCTCGCCAGCGCAAGGCAGAACGACGCCTCTTGCCAGGCGGGGGAGATGCATCTGTCCATCTCCCCCTTATCGTCCAGCTGAGACGCCGCCACCCCGGTCCCGCCAGGTTCTCCCGGCTCGGGGCGAAGGCGATCCGGGAGCAGCGGTCAAAGCCGGGCGTGCACTTTTCGCGGGCGGCAAGGAACGATCTGCGCGTTCCTAAACCTCATCCATGACGGCCAGCACCTTTGCTGCAATATCGTGCTTCACAGGGCCAAAGCCGCGGACCTCCATCGGCAGCTCCGCCAGGCCAACGAGTTCCACCAGAGTGTCGGCAGTGAGCGCTTCGGTCGCTTTGGCGATCCGTGCGAGGAAGGCCTCTCTGAGTTTTCGTTCAACACGTCGTTCGGTGGTGTGACCAAACGGATCGAAGGGAGTCTCGCGCAAGCCGCGGCACGCCGCCAGGACGCGCAGCACCGGGAAGATCCACCCGCCAAAGCTCATCTTTCGCGGACGCCCGGTCATTTTGTCCATGCGCGCAAGCAAGGGAGGCGCCAGCTGCAATTTCATGCCGCGTATGCCTTCGAACTCCCGATCCAGCGCAGCCCGGAAGCTACTGCCGGAATACAGGCGCGCGACCTCATATTCGTCCTTATAGGCCATCAGCTTGTAGGCCGACCGCGCGACAGCCCAGGCGAAGGCCTCGCCGCCCTCGACCGCATTCGCGGCTGCGCAGACCTTCACCATCAGCGTGTGATATCTGTGCGCATAAGCGCGGTTGCGATAGGCGGTCAGATCGGCGGCACGCCGGTCGATAAAGTCCGCGAGGGTTTGCGGGGCGGGATCTTCAGCGTCTGTTACGGCCGCCGCCCGCCCCGCCGCAAAGGCCTTGAGATTGGCTTCCACCGAGACACCGTTGAGGCGGATCGCCTGCTCGATAGCGCTGCGCTCGAGCGGGATCGCCCCTTGCTGCCACGCAAAGCCGAGCAGGAGCATGTTTGCGGCGATCGTGTCACCGATCAGCGCCTGAGAAAGCTGGGCCGCACCCAACAGGTGCGTCGGGCGACCAGCCAGTGATTCGAGCTTGGCGACGAGATCGGCCCCGGGAAGGCGGGCGTCGCGAGCGCTCTGAAAGTCGGCGGTTGCGGTCAGATCGCTATTCGCGACGATCGTCGTGCGCCCGCGCGCGATCGTTGCCGTGGCCTCGGCCTGACCGGCAGCGACGAGATCGCAGGCCAGTATCAGGTCCGCTTCGCCATGCCCGACACGCGCCGGCGTCACGGCGTCGGCTGTCGCTCTCAGGCGAACATGGCTGAAGACCGCCCCGCCCTTCTGACTGAGACCTGTCATGTCGTACAGATTGGCGCCGAAGCCTGCGATCCGCGCCGCCATGCCCAGAATCGCGCTGACCGTTACGACGCCGGTGCCGCCGATGCCTGCGATGACCATATCGAAGCCGTCGCCAATCGATCGGATCGGCGGCTCCGGCGGCGGTGCCGCCGCCGCAGTTGCCGCGGTTGCCGCCAGGCGACGCGGCCGCGCGCCTTCGACGACCACGAAGGACGGGCAGAACCCTTTCTGACAAGTAAAGTCCTTGTTGCACGCGGACTGATCGATGTGCCGCTTCCGGCCGAGTTCGGTTTCGAGCGGCTGGATCGCGAGGCAATTGGATTGAACGGAGCAGTCGCCGCATCCTTCGCAGACCTCGGCATTGATGAACACGCGCCTGTCCGGGTCAGGAAACCGGTCGACCTTGCGCCGTCGACGCTTCTCTGCAGCGCAGACCTGATCATAGACGATCACCGTAACGCCTGGCGTCGACCGCAACTCCTCCTGTACCTCAGCGAGGGCGTCGCGATGGCGCAGCTCGGTTCCGGCGGGCAGGCTGTCCTCGCCCGAAAAGCGGTTCGGGTCATCGGAAAGGACGACGGTGCGGCCCACGCCCTCGCCCAGTACCTGCTGCACGATACGCCCTACGGTCAGCCCTCCCTCGACCGGCTGACCGCCGGTCATGGCGACTGCGTCATTGTAAAGTATCTTGTAGGTAATGTTGGTGCGCGCAGCGACAGCGGCGCGGATCGCAAGCGACCCTGAATGGCTGTAGGTGCCATCGCCGAGATTCTGGAAGATATGGGGTATGTCGGTAAAGCGCGAAAGGCCGATCCAGTTGGCACCCTCCGCTCCCATTTGTCCCATCGGGAGCGGATTTCGCTCCGGATGAAACATGACCATGCCATGGCACCCGATTCCGGTCGCACCGAAAGAGCCCTGGGGTACCTTGGTGGAGCTGTTGTGCGGACAGCCGGCACAAAATGCGGGGCGACGCACGGCAATCGGTTTTTGAGCCGCGCTCGCTTCAAGCATCGTGCGGGCGCGGGCGCCGGCTTCTGCAACGCGGGCGCAAAGGCGCTTGTTTGTCAGCACATGCTGAAGGCGTTGGGCAAGCACCGCAGCGATCAGTGGCACGCTGAGCGGCACATCAGACGGCAGGAGCGGCAATCCTTCGGGATCCGTCTTGCCCGTGATGCGAGGACGGGTCGGCAGATTGTAGAACGCCTCGCGCGCCTGAGGCTCGGCCTGCGCGCGTTTCTCCTCGACGAAGAATATCTCCCGGGCGGCCGCAGCGACTGGCACCATGCCAACCACGTCGAGCGGGAAGGTAAGGGCGATCTTGTAGACGCCGATCTTTGCGCGTTGCGCGGTCGCCTCATCGATGCCGAGCATCTGTAGCGCCGCCAGGACGTCAGCATAGGGCTTGCCCGCGGTCGCGATCATGAAGTGCGGCCGGTCGCTTCCGAAGGCGACCCGATCCAGCCCGTTGTGGCGGGCGAACATCTGCGCTCGCGGCAGCTTCTCGCGTTGCAGGCGCATATCCTGGTCGAGCATCGCCAGAAGCTCCCGCCGCAGATGCACACCACCAGGCGGCGAACTTACAGGGGGCGTGGTGAAGCTGGGAGGTTCGCCGAAAGCGAGGACGCCGGTCGCCTCGGCGGTTTCGTTGACCAGCTTGAGCCCTACCAGTGCGCCCGAAAAGCGGGACATGCCAAAGGCAGCGAGACCATATTCGAGGATTTCGCCTATCGTCGACGGGTAGAGGATCGGCACGCCCCAGCTCGCGAGGGTAAGCTCGCTTTGATGCGCCGTGGTAGAAGATTTGCCAGCATGGTCGTCCCCGAAGGCAAGGACGATGCCGCCGAGCGGCGAGGTGCCGGCGAGATTGGCATGCTTGATCGCGTCGCCCGACCGATCGACGCCTGGCCCCTTGCCGTACCAAAGGCCGAACACGCCATCGACGCGACGCCCGGGCAGGAAATCGAGTTGCTGGGTCCCGGCCAGCGCGGTCAGCGCGAGATCCTCGTTCACGCCGGGCTCGAAGATGATGTCGTGAGCCTCCAACTGCTTGCGCGCTTTCCAGAGTTCGGCGTCGAATCCCCCAAGCGGTGATCCGCGATACCCGCTGATATAGCCGGCAGTGTTCAACCCCTGCTGGCGATCCAGCGCACGCTGGATCATCGGCAGGCGTACGAGCGCCTGACGACCGCTTACGAGCGCCAGCTCCCCGTCGAGCCGATACTTGTCATCAAGTGTCACTGCGTCTGGGGCAGCCATCACATTCTCCATTGGGGGTAAGTCAGCCATTAGTGCACGCCATGCGGCGGCAGGATGGATGGTGGCATGCGCCCGCGCGCGAGCCGCCACAGCCCGAGCGTCATCAGCGGAAGCACGTAAATCAGGAGGAATGCCGCAGCGAGCCAGCTATACCCTTGGGCGATAAGCGCCACGAGGCCATAACGACCGGCGACAAACACCGAGACCGCGAGCACGCCGAGCGTGAGCACCACGCGCGCGCCCGGCGTCAATTCCGCCCCGCGCCGTGCCTTCCAGACAGTGGCTACGCGCTCGTTGATCGAATGCACGCCGCTCACGGCGCTTTCGAGCAGCGCCGCGAAAATCATGATCTGGAAGAGGATCCGGAACCACGGCAGATTGAGCCGCTCGAGGAGAAAATCCGACGGTAGCGCCTCGTTCGCGATGCCGGGGAACCAGGCCACCATGGGGATGAAGAAAAGGATCGCGGGCAGCATTGCGAGCGGTCCCGCGATCATGCCGGCGATGACCGCGTCGCGTGTCGAGGTCAGATGCCGTGTGACCGGCAAGATGACGATCGCACCGATAATATTGTAGCTCGCATAGGTGATGCCGCCCTGCGCCCAGCCGGACTGCCAGCCTCCTGCCTGAAAGGCGCCGACGATCCGGTCGCCATAATGGGTGAGCGACAGCACAACGAAGGCCGCATAGGTGCCATAAAGCAGGATTGAGACGTATTTGAACAATCTTTCGACCGCGTGATTACCCCAGGCTGTCACGGCTGCAATCATCACTGTCAGCAGCAACGCCCCCGCCAGCTCCGGCCAGCCAAAAAGGCTGTGCCCTATCGCCCCCGCCGCCGCCGCATAGACAGCCAAGATGAGCATGAGGGCGAGGAACCAGGCAATCTCATAGGTCGGCCAGAACGGGCCGAGCAGATTGCTGAAGAAGGTCCTGTAATCCTGGCTTGCGGTGCGGTGCGCGAAGGCAAAGGTGGCAGCGCAGACCACGCTCCAGACCGCCATCGCCAGCAACATCGCCGCCAATCCTCCGATTGGCCCGCTGGGCACGAAAAAAGTCGCGAGCTCGCGGCCGGTGGCATAGCCGCCACCGATCACCGCCGCCTTGAAAGCCAGGCCGGGCAGCAGAAAGCGCGCGAACCGTTTTGTGCGAGCCACATACCCTCCCAAACACGCGCGGTTGTTCCCGCACCCGTGTTTTCGACATAGCAACAATTTCCCTTGTGGCAAATGGATCAATTACGGCGACCTGCACCTGCGCAGGTCAAKGGCGACGGCTGACGTAATGCAGCGGCCATCTTTACCTATTAACTTGATAATACACTATTTTATTACACGTATAGCGATATTGACCCGACCAATGAGCCCGACACAGTCTCGCAGAAAAACTTTCCGCACTTTTCCTGTGAGAAAAAACGTGCTTGGTGAGGAGGCGCACCGAAACAAGCGAAGGACAATTGAATGAGCATCTGGGAATCGCCCGAGTTTGACGCCCACGAACAGGTCTGCTTCTTCTCCGATGAAGAAACCGGGCTACGCGCGATCGTCGCGATCCATTCCACAAAGCTTGGCCCGGCGGCGGGGGGAACCCGATTCAAGGCCTATGCCCATGACGCCCTTGCCGGCGATGATGCGCTGCGTCTCTCTCGCGCAATGTCCTACAAATCCGCACTGGCCGGTCTCCCAGTCGGTGGCGGGAAAGCCGTCATCATCGGCGATCCCGCGCGGATCAAGAGTCGCGAACTCCTCCACGCCTATGGACGGTTCATCAACCGCATTGGCTCTCACTTCGCGACCGGCGAGGATGTCGGCATGTCGGTTGCCGATATGGACATTGTCAGTGAAGTCTCGCCATTTGTCGGGGGTACCACCGCGGGCAACAGCGATCTCGCCGCGCACACGGCGACCGGTGTAATGCACGGATTGCGCGCGGTGCTCGAGACGCGCTTCGAGCGGTCCGATTTCACCGGCATGCGTGTCGCAGTGCAAGGTCTCGGTGCTGTTGGCTGGGGCGTGGCCGAGCGGCTCCATGAAGCGGGTGCCGAATTGGTCGTCGCCGATATCCGGGCCGAACAGGTCGAACGCGCCGTTCAGCAATTCGGCGCTGCTACGAGCGCCCCCGAGCATATCCATGCAGCGGCGGTCGACATCTTCGCGCCCTGCGCGCTTGGCGGCGTGATCAACCTGGAAAGTGTGCCGGAGATCCGCGCGGGTGCCGTCGCCGGCGCTGCGAACAACCAGCTCGCATCAGCCCAATCGGGTGAGCTTCTTGCGGCACGGGGCATCCTGTTCGCGCCGGACTATGTCCTCAATGCCGGCGGTATCATCAGCGGTCTCGCGGCAGCGAGCGCCATGCCGGGTCGTGCACGCCTAGACTTTCCCCCGATCGAGCAGTCGCTCGCCGCTATCCATTCGCGACTGCTCGAAATTTTCGCTCGCAGCAGTGCCGAGCTTCTTCCGCCCGAAATTGTGGCGGAGAAAATGGCGCGCGAAATCATCGGAAGATCCGATGCAGGTCGGCCGACAGGCGAGATCATCCGGGCCTAGGGTTGCTCGCGCGAGGCCGACGATAACCATGAATCGGCCTCGCGCAGCGTCTCGAAGATCCTGACATTTTTCTCATCTTCGACCAATCGCCGCATCTGCATGCGGGGCAGCGCGGCCTCAATCACGATGGCGACCCGTTCCGCCTGGAGCTCGCGGGTGCTGATCATGGCCTTGAGCTCTGCAACCACCTGCTGGCTCTGCGGGACGAAATGCGTGGCGTCGATGAGCAGCAGGTGTTCCCCTGACCTGACGCCAAGTTTGCGGGCAGCCTCCTGCTCGGCCGCGTAGAAAGCAGGAACCTCCTCCATCGACAGGAAGCCGGAAAGGAAGGCGACGATGAGCTTGCGGGATTCGTCGATCGAGATCGTAAACATATCTGGCCCCTTCTCTCGCGATGTTTCTAGGTTTGGCGGATACAACGAGCCCGACGGTATCGCGGATCAATTGCTGTCAGTCCGGTGATCTTCGATCGCCATCCGCGGCTGAGCGTCTCCCGCACCCTGTAACGGTCGGTGTCATGGCAGGTCTCAGGCTGCACGCTCAGCGCTTCTCCCCCAGGGCAACAACAGCAGCAGCAATGTCATCGCCAGCGCCACAACGCCGGCCGCGATGAGGAAAAACGCACCGTGACTGAGCGGGCTCCAGAGCGTTCCCAGCCATCCCGCGAAAAGATTGCCGAGAAAGCCTGCCGAAAACCAGATGGCAATCGTTGTCGCACGCAGCCCCTCCGGCGCGAGGCGGCCGAAAAGACCGAGCCCCACCGGGAGAATGAGGAGCTCGCCAGCGGTCATCACGATGAGAAAACCGACAAGCCACACCCATGATGCCTGCAGGGTGCGGATTTCAGCCCAATGGGCGACCATCGCGACCATCAAATATGCTATGGCGACAACGGAAGCGCCCATGGCCATTTTGGCAAGCGAGGAAGGCTCTAGCCTATGTTTCGCTCGCCGCGTCCAATAGGCCACGAGCAAGGGGGTAAGCAGAAACACCATCAGCGGGTTGAGCGACTGGAACCATGTCACGGGGATTGTCCACGAGCCCGCCACGACCCGGTTGACGCTCGTATCGGTCCATAGCGGAATGGTGTTGCCGAGCTGCTCATAGGCGCCGCGGAAGATAACGATTGCCGCTGCGATCGCCGCCAATAGCAGAAAACGCTGCATCGGCCTTTCGACTGGCGGTGTGGCCGACCRCACCAATGCGGACCTTGGCTGATCCGGAGGGAGATACCGTGAACCGGCAATATAGGTGACCAGGCCCACGATCATTCCGATGCCGGCGACAGTGAAGCCCCAGTGGAACCCGCACAGTTCACCTATGGTACCCACCACGACAGGAGCGGCAAAAGCGCCCAGGTTGATGCCGACATAATAGACGTTGTAGGCAGATTTTCGCCTCGGATCGTCGCGCTCATAGAGGCCGTCGATTTGACTGGGGAGGCTGGGCAGGTAGAGCCCGTTCCCCAGCGCGATGGTAGTCAGCGCAACGAAAAACAGACTTTCAAACGCCATCATGAAGTGGCCCAGCGCCATGATCGCGCCACCGATCAGGACAGCCTTATGTCGCCCGAGCCAGCGGTCGGCGATTATTCCGCCCAATATCGGCGTAGCGTATACGCCACCTGCATATACGCCATAAACCCACGAGGCGGTCACCTGGGTGAACATCAGATCCTTCGTGACATAGAGCACGAGCAGCGCGCGCATCCCGAAGAAGGAGAACTTTTCCCACATTTCAGTGAGAAACAGGATGGTGAGGCCCCGTGGCTGCCCAAACCAATCGCCGGTGGAAGGTGCGCGGTCCAAGCTCGAAGGGCTCATGCAGGCCATCCCCAAAGTGCCGGCGGGGCACTGACGAAACCATGTTCATAGATCACGCCGGGCACCCGGTCGGCGCCGAGGAACAACGGGCCGTCGAGGTCCACCAGATCGCAAAGCTGCCCCACCAGCAGCGCAGGTGCCATCGCCAGGGAGGTGCCGCCCATGTTGCCCACCATGACTCCCAGGCCAAGGGCACGCGCCCTTTCGACCATCCGCAACGCCTCGGTCAGCCCACCGCACTTGTCGAGCTTGATGTTAACCACCTGAAAGCGGCCAACCAGCTCTGGGATATCACCGAGCGATTGAACGCTCTCGTCGGCGGCAAACGGGATTTTCGATTTGAGGCCGTCAAGCTCTCCCTCGCTGCCGATCTTGCAGGGTTGCTCGATCAAGGACACGCCCGCGTCGGCGAAGAGCGGAAGCATCTCGATCAGCCGCTCTCGTGAATAGCCCTGGTTCGCGTCGACGCCGAGCCACGCGTCCGGTCGGGCCGCGCGGATCGCCTGGATACGCGCGCCGTCGAGCGGTTCTCCGGCCAGCTTGATCTTTATGGCTGTGGCGTCGCGATAGGCGCCCTGCGCGCGCTCGGCCATGGCGTCCGGCGCGTCCACCGCCAGCGTATATGTCGTGCGAAGCGGCCGGGGCGGGTCCATCCCTGCCGGCACATGCACGGGAACCCCGGAGAGTTTGGCCTCGAGATCCCACAGCGCGCAGTCGAGCGCATTGCGCGCCCCGCCCGGTGGCAGGAGCCCGAGCAACTCCTCACGGCCCGCTCCGGCCTCTATGGAAAGGCGAACCGACTCGATCTGCTCGACGAGGCGCGCAGGCGTGTCATTGTGGTAATAAACACCCAGCCCCTCGCCGCGTCCGACATGTTCGCCTTGGCGAAGCGTCACCACGACCGGCTCAGGATCCGGCATCGAATAGCCGGAAATGACGACCGGGACCGCCAGCGCCCAACGCTCTACCACTATATCCAGTTGACGCATCAGAACGTACACGCTCGCAGATCGGACGCTCGCATTTCTTCCTCCCCGAATGGCAGCCTGACCAGGGCCCGCGCACTGCGCAGCACGTTGCCTGCGACCATCGCCTTCTGTCGTCAGCGCCATCAAAGGTGTCAATCAAAATATTCTGTGGAGAAATTTATCTCCGAATGTGAATATTTATGCCACTGGGAAATTGCACACCGTGGCTGGCGCAGAGAGACCTGTCCGCGTCTGAAGCTGTGTCCTTCGAAATTGCGGTCAGTTGGATCACAGATAAAGACGCGTCCACCAGCGTAGCAGCCCGACGTCGCTTCGGCAGGCGCTGAAGCGTATCGGCACGGAGACGGGCGATTCCCCAAGGGAAAGTTCGCGCCAATTGTTTCGCTATTGACAACACCCTCGCCCGGGATAGCTGAAGGCCAATGATTTTCCGAAGCGAAAGATAGTGACATGAACGACCATGGCAGCCAGCCAGCGAGAATGGTGACGCCCGGAGCGGCACTCAAATCGCTGCGGACCGAGCGCGGCTGGACGCTGGCGCAGGTCAGCGAACGCACAGGCGTACCCGTCTCCACGCTGTCGAAGGTAGAAAACGGCAAGACCGAGTTGACGATGGATCGTTTGCTGCGGATCAGCGTCGCGCTCGAGGTCAACATCGCCGATCTGTTCCGCTCGCCCGCCGTGGACAGGGGCGGGACCGCACGGAGCAGGCGCAGCGTGACACGCGTCGGCGAGGTCCAGGCGGTTCCGTCTCCTTATGGGGAGTATACCTATCACGCGCAGGATCTGCTGGATAAGCATGTTACCCCGATCATTGCGGAGATCCGCGCGCGCACACTCGCAGAATTTGGCAATTATCATCGCCATGTCGGCGAGGAGTATATTCTGGTGTTGGAGGGAGAGCTCGCACTCCACACGGATACCTACGCGCCGACCCATCTGAAGAAGGGCGATTCCATGTATTTCGACAGTACGATGGGGCACGCCTATGTCAGCGCCGGCGAGGGCCCCTGTCGATTGTTGTTGATCTGCGCGCCGGGCCAGCCGCTCGATCTGGTCGAAGCTCCTGGCGCGGGCTTCGATGATTTTTCGACAAAGCCTCAGAAGGATGGACTGGCTGTACGTTGATCGCGGGTTTTGCTGATCGCGGGAGACCGGGCGAACTCTTGCATTCGTGGCTTCAGGAAACACCCGCATCACCTCTGGTCGGCCAGGGGTCGATGCGGGTGCGTATTTCCACCTACAGTGCCAGGCTCAGCCCGATCAGCTCGAAGGCAAGCGCAACGTAAAGCAGCATCACCGCGCTGATCGTCATCAAGAGGCTCCAGATCCAGGTCAGCCTGCGCTGCCCCGTCATCTGCCTGGTGACGACCCACAGGTTCCAGGCCGTCACAGCGGCGGCTGCCGGAAATATGACAAGGCTCAAAAACTGGAGGATGCGGATCCAGGGATCGAGCGACGAGGTGAACGAAAACGCGCCGACAATATATCCCAGGGTCGCGAACCATATCAGCATCAAGGTGAGGCTCGCCGCACTCCCGACGCGCCCCCAGAGACGCGCCCGTGCAACGCCCCCCTGGAAAGGAAGTGATGCTCCGTAGTGGCGGCGAACGAGCGCTCCAATGGGCCATTGCAGGGTCGTCAGCAGCAATATGCCCATGGAGACCAGCAGGGCAGGCAGCACCCAGGCGGCGCGACGACCGGCAGGTGTTGGCACAAAGGCGCCGGTCGGCGCTCTCTCATCGTCGCTCCACAGGACGACTTTTCCGCCAACGGCCTTGGCCGCCAGCAGGGTCTGGCCGTTGATTTCGCGCCAGACGAAAGGCGCGATTTCCACGAATGTTAGCGGCCGGCCGTTCAGGCCGGTAAGCGACGACACAGTGACCTGGCCCACGGCATCCGCCGTTACGGTCGTCTGGAGGCCAAGATCCAGCAGCGATGCGTAACCCACCTGCCAGCGCTGGCTAGGACTATAGGTACCGGCGAGCATGCGCGCATGATCGAGTGCCATATCGGGCGCCATCTTGCCCTGCATGGTAGGACCGGGGAAATAGCGATCGACGAACGCCGTGCCGAGATCATTGCGTATGGCGCGGCCCCCCTCATTCTGCCCGACGCTGTTCACCAGGACGAAGACCCCGACATTCTCATCCGGAAGCAGTTTCAGCACGCTATGGAAGAACCGCGTGTCTCCCTCATGCCCGATGATCCGGTGTCCATTGCGATTCATGCCCCAGAACCCGAGCATCATGCGGTTGAGCACCGGACTTATCGTGGTGAGCGGCGTGTCGTGCATCATCCGCGCCGTTTCGGGTTTGAGGATGCGCGCGCCGGCATATTCCCCGTTCTGGAGGTGCGCGATCATGAACTTTGCCATGTCGGCTGCAGTCACAGCAGCGGAGCCCGCTGGCCCGGGAAACATTTCATAGCGCATGGGAGCAGCTGATGCGGCCTGGTACCCGCTGGACATTTGCGCTCGCAGCCCGGCGGGCAGCGGTTCGCGGAATGTCGATTGGCGCATGCCCAGCGGCTGGAAGATGTGCTGGTCGGTATAGTCTTCGAATGATTGCCCTGACACACGTTCCACGATGTAGCCGGCAAGTGCCGCACCATAGTTCGAATAGGATGGGACCTGCCCTGGCTCGTATATCCGGGGGGGAATTTGATTCTTGAGGAAGGCGCCCAGCGGCATTCGCCCCTTTGGATCGAACAGCAACAGATCCTTCAGCGCCTCCTGAAAGCCCGGCGTGTGGGTCATCAGATTGCGCATCGTGACCGGACGGCCATGGAATGGCGGAATCTTGAAATCCAGATAAGCGTTGACGTCGCGATCAAGATCAATCCGTCCGAGTTCCACCTGCTGCATCACCGCTGTCCAGGTCATCAGCTTCGAGACCGATCCGGGCCGGAACAGGGTAGTGTCCGGGTCGACAGGACGACGATGCGCGATATCGGCGTACCCATAGCCCTTCTGCAGCAGAACAGAGCCGTCCTTGACCACCACCACGACGGCACCGGCCACGTCGCTGCGTTCAAGGCGGGTGGCCATGAAGCCGTCCAGCCATGTTTCAACATCGTCGCGGACCAGCGCGGGAGGGGCAGCGCTAACGGTTGCAGGGGGCGCTTTCGCGGGCGACGCGCTCCCACTGAGACGGGCCGGTTCCTGCTGGGCGATCGACGGCCCCGCCAGGACGCACAGTGCGACCACAGCACCTATCAACCCTCGAAAACGCATCGTCTTCCTCCCGCATGAAGCTACGATTCCGACGCAAGCGGGCCGTAGCAGCGAATTAGCCCTGCCTCCGAGCGTAGGCAGTGTTTTCTGTTGCGCAACAATTTTCTCATGGTGCACTACTGCCGCCACAGAAAATGTAAATTCGATTCCCACCTGGTCGAAACATGAGGACAGCCGCTATGCCCAACGACGTCATACAGGAGCGCTTGCAGAGGTCGGAGACGCGGTACCTTTGTCGAAGCGCCGCGCGACGGCGTCTTGTTGCCGGCTTGCTGATGGTCGTCGGCGGTCTCGTAACCCCGGTTGCCGCTGCGCCGCGGCAGGATCCCGTTTACCCGCCCTTTGGTCTTGATCTCACCGCAGGAGATCCTGGCACGCGCGCGGGCGATGACTTTTTCCAATGGGCAAATGGCGCCTATCTCGCCCGCATCGTGATTCCGGCGGACAAGGTCATGGAATCGCGCCGGAACGAAATGACGGATCGTACCGAGGCCCAGCTGCACACGCTGCTCGATGAAATGGCACGGGCTGCTCCGCCGGCAGCCACGACGCCGCGGGGGCAAGTCGGTGCCTATTATGCTGCCTTCATGGACACCGGCACGCTGGAACGGATTGGCAGTCGCGCGATCGAACCCGAGCTCCTGGCGATTCGCCAGGCATCGAACCGCGCAGCGCTCGCGGCACTCATGGGCCAGTCGAATTCGGATTTCTACCCAAGCCCCTTCACCGCGAGCATCGATAACGATCTCAGGCGACCCGATCGCTACGCAATCTATCTCGGGCAATCCAATCTCGGTCTGCCAGACCGCGACTATTATCTCGAAGCCAAGTTCGCGCCCCAACGCGACCAGTATAGGGGCTATGCGACCAGGCTCTTTTCGCTGATCAAATGGCCCGACGCGCCGGCCGCCGCGGAACGGGTCATCGCCTTTGAGACGCAGCTCGCGCAGGCCGGCTGGAGCCGGACGCAACAACGCGATCCGACCGTTCAATATAACCCTGTGACGCCCATAACGCTGGCCACCGATGCGCCCGGCTTTGCCTGGAAGGAGTTTCTGGCAGGAGCCGGCCTGAGCGCAAAGACGACGTTGGTGGTCAAGGAGAAGAGCGCATTTCCGAAGCTGGCGAAGATCGTTGCCGAGACGCCGGTCGAAACGCTGAAGGCATGGATGGCTTTTCGCGTTGCCGACAATGCGGCCCCCTATCTTTCGAGGAATTTTCTGGAAGCCAGGTTCGCGATGCGCGACCATGCGCTGGCGGGTCAGGTCCAGCAGCGCCCGCGCTGGCGGCTTGGGCTTGAAGCGGTTGCCGCTGGCGATTGCTATCGCTGCACCGGCACCCTCAAATGGCCCGCCGGGCAACTCTATGTAGAGCGCTATTTCCCGCCGGAGACGAAAACGCAGATCACCAATCTCGCGCAAAATATCAAAGCGTCGTTCCGCGATCGACTGGTCGCGCTTGACTGGATGGCGCCAACGACCAAGGCGGAAGCACTGAAGAAGCTGGACACCTTCGTGATGAAGGTGGGGTATCCTGACCAGTGGCGAGATTACAGCCACGTCACGATCCGTCGCGGCGATCTTGTCGGTGACGTTCGCGCTATTCTGAAAGAAGACTGGGCATTCGGCGTGAGGCGTAGCGATGGGCCCGTCGACCGGACGGAGTGGCTCCTGGCACCCCAAATGAACAATGCCTATAGCGGCGCGCTCAACGATATCGTCTTCCCGGCCGCTATCCTGCAGGCGCCAATGTTCGACGCCGCCGCCGATCCGGCGATCAACTATGGCGCGATCGGCGCGGTCATCGGGCACGAACTGACCCATGGGTTCGATGACGAGGGGCGCAGCACCGACGCGACCGGCGCGCTGCGCGACTGGTGGGCGCCGGCGGATGCGGAGACGTTCAAAGCGCGGGCTGCCATGCTGGGTGCCCAATATGGCGCCTATGAACCGGCTCCCGGCGTGCATATCAAACCTGAGGTGACCATGGGCGAAAATATCGCTGATCTGGGAGGTCTATCGATCGCGCTCGACGCGTATCACAAGTCTCTGAACGGCAAACCGGCACCGGTGCTGAACGGGCTGACCGGCGATCAACGCGTGTTTCTCGGATGGGCACAGGTTTGGGCCGGGAAGGCAACCGCCGAGGAGATCGTGCGGCTGACAACAAGCGACGAACACAGTTATCGCAAATACAGGGTCAACGGCGTGGTTCGAAATATCGATGGCTGGTATGCCGCGTTCGGCATTCAGCCAGGCGATGCGCTTTATCTACCTCCGGAGAAACGCGTCCGTATTTGGTAGGCAAGACGGCCTGAAGGACGGTGCTTCGACAAGACAGGCAGAGCGCCGCTTTCAGGCCACCCGGCCATGGGCGTTTACGCGGGACGCCCATTGCCAGGTTTATGCGCGTGCCGACCACGAGCGGGTTTCTATTGCTCGACCAGTCGATCCCCCGCCAGCGCTGCCCGAGGGATGGTCCGGCCAGCGTATGACTCAATGAGCCCTAGGCGGTTACGGGCACCATGCCTCGACGTGGAGGCGAAGCAGCGAGCAAGATACAAACGCCTGCGACACATAGACCAGCGACCATCAACTCGAACCCGGCGGCAAAAGTCCCGGTTAACTTGACCAGGCCACCGACGGCCGCAGGGGCCGCGGCTCCACCGAGATGGCCGATCGTGTTGTAGACTCCGACAAAAGTAGCGCGACCTCTCTCGGGCGCGATATCAAGGACGACCTTTCCGATCGGGCCGGTCCCGCCAAACATGCAAAAGGCCGCGATTGAAAGGCCGACCAGCGAAAAGGTCAGGCTGTCGGCCTGGTAAGCGAGCATCAAGCCAAACCCCACACCGGTCCAGAGAAACACAAGAAGCTGGGGACAGTGGCGCCTGAAGATTCCACTTCCCAGCCAGCCGTTTATCAGGAGACCAAGGACAGCAAAGATATAGGGGATACTCGCCAGATAGCCGGATCTGCTGAGGTCGATATGACGTTCCATCGCAAGATAACTCGGCATCCAGCCGAGAAAACCCCAATAGGGTATGTTGCAGGCAAAGGAAGCGACACAGAGCCAGACGATACCGGGCGTCTTCAAGATATCCCTGAACGGCGCTCCCTCGACGGTTTTACCGGAATCCTGTTCCAGGGGGAGCTTTGCCGGAATCAGGAAATAGTTCAGCAGACCGACAAGCGCCGAGGGCACTGCCATAACAAAAAACGCGGTCTGCCAATTGAAGGCGCCCACAAGCTTGCCCACCAGCGCCCCGGCGATCAGGGGTGCCAGGGGCATTGCCGATGTGCATATTGCCAGGGCGCCCGATCGTCGCTCCGGACGAAATGTTCCACCGATGACCTTGTAGCCCGAAGGCTGCGACACGCCTTCCGAAATGCCAAACAGGAAGCGGACGACCACGAAACCGGCAAGAGTGCTGACAAGGCCCGTGGCGCCTGTGAAAATCGCCCATAGCAACGGGCCGATCACAAGAAGCACTTTTCCCCCGAACCGGTCGGTCAAAAGACCGCCGGGGATCTGCGCCAGCAGATAGCCGACGCTGAACGAGGACAGCACCACACCAAAAGCGGCAGGCGACATCGAGAGCGATGCCATGATCGAGGGGCCGGCAAAACTTATCACGACCCTGTCGAGATAATTGACGAGTCCCAGGACCCAGATCGCCAGAATAACGCGTGCGCCCGTCTTCAATCACCGTCTCCCAGCATCTCTCTCCGCCGGTCAGCTTGCAACGGGCACCTCGCGCTCTGATGGCGGCATGCTGGCCCGGGATCTCAACTCGGCGTCTATGACATTTCCGCTGTTGGATTACCGCAATGGCAAAGCCACAGTTTCACATACATAAATCGTAATTACTCCAATATGAAAAAACTAGAGCGTACGCCAGTGTTTTTTCGTCTGAACGCCTTGCCGGCCAAGGGCCGCGCGCTTCAAACTTGATGGGCTGAACCAGCACCACACCGGGAGGCATGCCATAAGACCGCATCGGGGCGACCGAGGCGGCTCTCCCGATGTGGTTGTACCGGAACTCCGGGGGACGTGGCTTGCCGGCGTCCGAGCAATCCTGCCCACAGACGGCGCGCCTTCGTCTATCACGCGACGCTGCCTCGCCCCTGCACTCGAGTGCTGGTCTGCCGGATCTGCATCGCTCCGAAACGGTGACCAGCCTAGCTGACAGGCGCGGCGCCCTCGGCCATCCGCGCGAGCACATCATCCGTCATGCCGACCTCGGCAATACGCGGAAACACCTTGGATATTGTCTCCGCATGGGTCTCTGGCCCGCCATCCCTCATCGCATCGGTGGGGAGAGTGACGTTGAAACCAAGCTCATAGGCTTGCCTTGCCGTAGCATCGACGCCGCCACTCGTGACAACACCGGTGATGACCACTTGCGTTACCCCCAGGGCCTTCAGCTTGTCCTCCAGACCGGTATGCGCAAAAGCGCCCGGGGTATATTTGGAGAGACGAATGTCACCCTCTGCCTGTATCAGTTCCGCCACGAGATCCCGGCCGCCCGGTGCCATCGTCGTCGGCCCCCTGCGCGGCTGATCGGTTCGTCCTGGCGCCCGGCCCGCGGCTACGACGAGCACAACCGGCCAACCTCTTGCCCGGAAAGCCTCGGAGAGGCGATTGGTGTTCTCGACCACGTGCTTCAGTGCATCGGCCTCGGCAAACTGGGAGGCGATTCCATTTTGCAAGTCGATCGCAATGAGGGCGGTCTGCGGATCAAGGGTCGTGATTGGCAAGGTGATCTCCGTCGAATATGTTCCCGATGCGGCGTTAGAGTGCTTCGCTGTCATCCAGGCGCTGTCATCCGAATGACGGTAGCATCGGCGTCAGCACCTGCGTTTCGGCAACCGGCGCCATCTGCATTCCATCCCACTTTTATGGACTCGGATTCGCCGCGGCGATGTGCGCGCCGCGCTCCCTAAGGCTCAACGAACCATATAGATAGTCAGGTAAACTGGCAAGTTTCAAGCTTGCTGAAGCATCGGATTTTCATATATGCGAGTAGTTGCTGCACGTATGCGATGCTTTTCGGGGACCCTGATCCGCCCTTTTCCCGTTGCTGCATGGTGGTGAGGATTCTTCGGCCGGGGCCGACTGCCAATTGATGGCCCACCCCGTCCGAACAACGGCGCAAGGCCACCGGGCGGGAATGCCAGCCCATCACCGGCTTGGATTGATACGAGGGAATGCGGCGGTCGGCACGCAAGTTTCCCGGCCGTGGCTGGAGCTCCCGCGCAATTCTCGACCGCGCCATCGCCAAAAATGCCGTTCAGGTCTTAACGGGATAAGGCAGCGGGGGAACGATGTCGGCCCGTTCCTGGATAAGCGCCCTGCCCTTCGCGAAAGCGCCCGGGCTATTCACGCAGTCGATCGCCGAAAGCCTGCCCTCGTGCCAATAGAGTACGGAAAACCGGCCTTCAGCCTGATCGCCGGTCAGCATCGACATGTCGTGATACGCCGCCAGGCCGGCGCATTGGAGCTTGAGGTCATATTGTTCGGACCAGAAAGAAGGCAAGGTCGTGCAAACAGCCGGACTTCCGCAGATTGATTTCGCCACCGAGGTAGCCATGTTCTGCGCATTCTCGACCGATTCCAGCCGGACAACCTCGCCTTCGGCGAATTCGCTGGCTTGCGCAGCACAATCGCCGACAGCGTAAATGTCCGGGAGAGAAGTGCGGCAGTAGGCATCCACGAGTACACCGTCTTGTACCGCCGCTCCGGCTTCCAGCAACGGCGCGGTACAGGGGACGATTCCGATGGCGACGATTACGATCTCGGCGGCGACCGTAGAGCCGTCCGCCATCCTTACCCCGGTGACGTGCCCGACTTCGCCGACGATGCTTTCCACGAGCATGTTGGTGCGCAGGTCGACGCCATGCGCGCGATGCTTCGCCTGATAGAATTGGGAAAGCTGATTACCGGTCGCCCGGGAAAGGACCCGCGGCTGCGCCTCGAGCAACACCACCGAACAGCCCGACGACGTCAGTGCCGCTGCCGCCTCCAACCCGCGACAGCCGCCACCGATCACGGCAATGCGCCTGGCGCCGGCGTCCAGTTGGACCATGAGACGGTCAACGTCCCCGCGCGTTCGGACGGCATGCACACCGACGAAATGCGCCTGGTCGTGGCCCAGCGGTCGCGGATCGCCACCAGCCGCCCAGATCAGGAAACCATATCCCACCCTGGCGCCGTTGGACTGTGTCACCACCTTGTCCGCCGGGTCGACACTGACAACCTCCACGCCCAGCGACATCCGGATCGCTCGTTTTTTCCAGAAAAGCGCGGGCCGGATCAGCATCCGATCGAGGGGCTTGGCGCGGGCGAGATATTCTTTCGAAAGCGCCGGACGCCGATAGGGAAGGTCGGGCTCTCGCCCGATCATCAGAATGGAACCTGTAAAGCCATGCCGACGTAGCGAGATGGCGGCTTGTGCACCACCATGGCCCGTCCCGACAATTACCACGTCCGCTGTGTCCATCTGCGATAAGCCTCGGATCCAGTGCGTCGAACAGCCCCGTCAACGGCTCGCCCGATCACGGCGAAAAGCTATGGGCCGTGCTTTTGAACTAGGAGAGCCGTTCCTCCAGTGCCAGATATTCGGTCAAACGGATCGCCGTCGCTATCTCGGCAGGTGTGGCCATTGGCGGCTTGGGCCCACCTTTCATGCCCGCGAGAGCGCCCCTGATGGCATGGATCGTACACGCCATGAGGTCCAACGGATATGCGACCACCCGGATTCCGAACTGGATCAGTTCTTCGTCCGTAGGCATGAGGTGCTTGCCCGTTGGTGTCCGGATGACTTGAGCCGGTCGCCCTTGGCAACTTTCGACATAGCGGCGCATTTCCTCTTCGGAATGCGGAGACTCAAGAAAAAGGACATCCGCACCTTCGGCCACGAAGTCCTGGATGCGCCCGAGCGCTTCCTCAAAGCCTCGCGAGGGACGCGCCCTGGTGCTCGCTATCAGCAGGATACCTTCTTCCCGACAGGCTTGCAGGGCGGCTCGACATCGCAGGCGAGCCTCCTCGCGTTCCACCACTTGCTTGGTTCCACCATTTCCAATCGGACGAGGCCAGACCTTGTCTTCGATCACGACCGCCGCGGCGCCGGCGCGAGCATATGCGCGGATCGTCTTTTGCAGACTGATCGCGTTGCCATAACCCGCGTCTCCATCCGCTACCCAGAACACGCTGGGAGCGGCGGTCATGATGGCCTCGACCGCGTCCCTCATTTCGGGAAAGGTCAACTGATCCATATCCGGTAATGCGAGGCGGTGCGCGGAAACCGAAGAGCCTGAGGCGAAGCCGATTTTGAATTCGCCCTCTTCAATCAGGCGCGCACCCAGCGCGTCTCCGCAGCCGGGCACGGTCCGCAACACTGGCTCGTTCAGCAGCGCCATCATTCCGGCGGATTGCGGGCGCATGGAGTTCTCCCCTTTCAAGCTCGAATTCCCTTTTTTGTTTGGTCACGCTTGAGCTGGCGCTGTCGCCGGCGAGCCGGCACCGCAGCAAAAATGAACCCCTCTCAGCCTCGACATCGCAGTTTGTGATTTGCCAGGAGGCTAGCCATCCCCCTTGTTGGCGAAGCCGCAGAAAACGATGCCCAACTCTAAATATGCGTGCTCGTGGCCGACATTACTTGATCCGAGCATACAACCACTCGCTTCCGGGAGGCAAGTCACATTTAGATATGTGCAACGTATTTTTATATATCTGAGTCTATGCCAGACCGTACCGGTCGACGGACGAGCATGAGGCTAAACCGCAGACTTTAGTCTCCGGAGACATGGAGTCGGCGATCGTGAACGGTGTGCCGGGGATCCTGGCGGCGTGCGGCGGGGACGGCGGTTGCGCGACCTGCCAGGTCTATGTCGATGAGGCCTGGGCTGCTGTGACCGGCACGGCGTCCTCGCGTGAGCGCAACACATTGCGCTTTGCGTTCGAGCCGAACGCCCATAGCCGCCTTGCGTGCCAGATCGTCCTCACAGAAGAGCTCGACGGTCTCGTCGTGCACCTGCCCTCAGATCAATATAATATTAG
>NZ_JBFUDK010000020.1:0-88829 GCF_056404755.1 Sphingomonas sp. P2_B6 | reverse complement strand
GGATCGCACAGGAAGCGCCCAAGCGTGCCGTCCGCCCCGCCGCTCGCATCACGCGCGAAGACGCCGCCAAGGCCGACCGCGCCGCCTTCGACGTGCGTCCGGCGCGCCGCGCGCCCGCGCCCCCACGCAATGGCGACAAGCCGGCGACATGGTCGCCGCGCGACAGCCGCCCGGCCGAGGAACGCGCTGCCCGTCCGGCGCCGTCTCCCGCGGGCGTGAAGCCCAAGCGCTTCTACGACGCCAAGCCCAAGGGCGGCGGCAAGGCCGCGCCTCCGGGCGAGAGCCGACCGGCGCGCGTGTTCAATCCCGAACTCGGCCGCAACGTCCGTGCCAAGCCCCAGCGCCCGCCGCGCGACGAGGCGCCGTCGGACACCCGCGCCGCCAAGCCCGCTGGCAAACCCGCCGGCAAGCCGCGCCCCAAGGCCGGCTGGGCCAAACCCAAGCCCAAACCCCGCACCCGGAAATAAGTCATGCGTATCATCTCCGGCCTGTGGCGCGGCCGCGCCATTATCGCCCCCAAGGGCGATGCCACCCGCCCCACCGCCGACCGCACACGCGAGGCGCTGTTCTCGATGCTCACCAGCCGCCTCGGCAGCTTCGAGGGGCTGGCGGTCGCCGATCTCTTCGCCGGATCGGGCGCGCTCGGGCTCGAGGCGCTGTCGCGCGGTGCAGGATCGTGCATCTTCGTCGAGCAGGACCGTGCCGCGATCGATGCCCTCAAGGCCAATATCGCCAAGCTCGGCACGAAAGCCGATGTCCGCGCACAATCGGTGCTGGCCCTGCCGCCCGCCACCCAGCCGCTCGACGTGATCCTGATGGACCCGCCCTATGGCACCGGCGCCGGCATGGTCGCGCTCGACCGGCTCAACCGGCTCGGCTGGGTGAGTGACGCGACCTGGATCAGCATCGAGACCGCCAAGACCGAGACGGTCGAGGTCGATGGTTTCACGAGCGATGCCGAACGCACGCACGGCAAGATGAAGATCACCCTGCTGCGCCGCGCCGGCTAGCCCTACTCACTACGTCACCCCGGACCTGTTCCGGGGTCCATCGTGCCGCACACCCATCAGTTGAGGCTCTTGCGCAGACATGGATGCCGGAACCAGTCCGGCATGACGGTTACACCAAAGGCACGCGTGTCTTGCGCAGCAGAGCCAGCCCGCCAAAGCTGAGCAGGCCCGCCACCAGCAGATAGACCCCAACCAGCCCCAGCCCGCCTTTGGCCGCCAGCCAGGACGCCACGATCGGCGCCATCGCGCCGCCCAGGATGCCGCCGACATTGAAGGTCATCGACACGCCGGTATAGCGCACCTCGGCCGGGAACAGTTCGGGCAACCAGCCGCCGAGCGGGCCATAGGCAAAGCCCATCACGAACAGCGCAAAGGCCAGCCACAGGAACACGACAAACAGCGACGCCGCGCCGAGCATCGGCCCCATCAGCAGCCCCGCCACCGCGGCGCCGGCAAAGCCCCAGCGCAGCATCGCGGTCGCGCTGTGCCGATCCGCCAGCACGCTCGCGACGATCACGCCAAGCGCGAGGAACAGGATCGCGGCGAGTTCGACCGCGAGGAACGCCTGGCGGTTATGGCCGAGCGTCGTGGTGCCGTATCCGAGCGCAAAGGCGGTCGCGAGGTAGAAGAGCGCGAAGCAGGCCACCACGCCGAAGATGCCGGCCATGGTGGGGCGGAGATGATCGCGGAACAAGGTGACGATCGGCACCTTGGGCAGCTTCTCCTCCTTCGCGGCTTCGAGGAAGGCCGGTGTCTCGGTCAGCTTCAGCCGCACCCACAGCCCCAGTGCGACCAGCACCGCGCTGGCGAGGAAGGGCAGCCGCCAGCCCCAGTCGCGGAACTGCGCATCGGTCAGGGTGGCGCCGAGGATCAGGAAGAAACCGTTCGCCGCGATGAACCCCACCGGCGCGCCGAGCGGCGGGAACATGCCGTAGCGGTTGCGCCAGCCCGGCGGCGCATTCTCCACCGCGAGCAGCGCCGCCCCGCCCCATTCGCCGCCGAGCCCGAGCCCCTGGCCGAACCGCAGGATGCACAGGATCAGCGGCGCGACCCAGCCGATCTGGGCATAGGTCGGCAGGAAGGCGATCGCGACGGTCGATCCGCCCATCAGCATCAGCGAGGCGACGAGCGTGGACTTGCGCCCGATCCGGTCCCCGAAATGCCCGAAGATCGCCGCACCCACCGGCCGCGCGATGAAGGCGAGGCCGAAACTGGCATAGGACAGCAGCAATTGCGCCGACTGGTCCTCGGCCGGAAAGAATAGCGGCCCGAACACCAAGGCGGCGGCGGTCGCGTAAATGTAGAAATCGTAGAACTCGACCGAGGTGCCGATCAGGCTGGCGAGCAGCACGCGCTTGTGCGCGGTCATGGGGGATGAGTTCATGGCCACTGGTTCGCGCGGCCAGTCCTTTCGGTCAAGAAACTATTCCCTCTTCCGACAGAGCCGGCGAAATGGCCTGCACTACCTTTCCGGTCCGTCACCCCGGACTTGTTCCGGGGTCCATCGTGCCGGAGAAACAATGCTCGTTGCGCTTACGGGACGATGGATGCCGGAACAGGTCCGGCATGACGTATGAGGTGAAGGCGGTCGCCCCACCCTTTTTCGTCGCTTCGCTCCTCCCTTCGCTCTCCCGTTGAGAAAGGGACTCCTCAACGCGTCGCGAACGTATCCAGCAAGGTCAGCATCAGCCAGTAGAGCCCGCCCGCCAGCAGCATCGCCGCCGGCAGCGTCATCACCCAGGCCAGCGCCATGCTGCCGATCGTACGCGCGCGCAGACCGGCGCCGTTCGCCACCGAGGCGCCGGCGACGCCGCTGGTCAGGATATGCGTGGTCGACACCGGCAGGCCGTAATGTTCGGCCGCGAAGATCGTGCCCGCCGCGACCAGCTCGGCCGAGGCGCCCATGCCATAGGTCAGGTGAGTCTTGCCGATCCGCTCGCCCACCGTGACGACGATCCGCTTCCAGCCGACCATCGTGCCCAGCCCCAGCGCGATCGCGACGGTGATCTTCACCCAGAGCGGGATGAAGCGCGTGCCCTCTTCGAGATGCTTCTGATAGCCGTCGATCGTCTTCAGCTCGGGTCCGGAGAAGGTCTTCGCCGCCGCCGGATCCTTGGTCACCAGCCGCGTGGTGTCGAGCACCAGATACATGTCGTTGCGCAGGTTCGGCGTCGCCGCCGCCGGCACCTTGTCGAGCGAGCCGAAGCCGCTGATCCGCTGGCTCACGTCGCGCGACAGCGTATCGACCGCGGCATAGACCTGCGGGCTCGCCGCCTGCTTGGTCTGGAGCGCGCGCGTCAGGGTGTCCCGCGCCACGCCCACGTCGTTGCTCGCGGCGCCCGCGGCATGGCCGCTGAACGCCGAGGCCGCGCTGGTCGCACTCGCCACGAAGGCCGGCATCGCGCTTTCCGGCATGGTGCGGTTGAGCGCATAGGCGGTCGGCGCGCAGCCGATCAGGATCAGCATGATCAGGCCCATGCCCTTCTGCCCGTCATTGCCGCCATGGGCGAAGGAGACGGCGGTGCAGGTCGCGATCAGCAGCGCGCGGATGCCCCGCGGCGGCGGCGCATTGGCCTCAGGCTCGCGGTAGAGCTTGGGGTTGCGCAGCACCATCTTCATCACGAACAGCAGCGCCATCGCGGCGAAGAAGCCGATCAGCGGCGCCATCCACAGCCCGGTCAGGATCTTGTAGGCCTGGCTCCAGTCGACGCCCGAGGTGCCGCCCTTGCTCGCCGACAGCAGCTGGTTGGCGAAGCCGACGCCGAGGATCGAGCCGATCAGCGCATGGCTGGAGGAATTGGGCAGGCCGACATACCAGGTCGCGAGGTTCCAGATCACCGCCGCGAGCAGCAGCGCGAAGATCATCGCGAAGCCGGCATTGCTGCCGACATGCAGGATCAGGTCGACCGGCAACAGGGTGATGATCGAATAGGCCACCGCCCCGCTGGAGAACATCACGCCGAGGAAATTGAAGAAACCCGACCACACCACCGCGACATGCGCGGGCATGGAGTTGGTGTAGATCACCGTCGCGACGGCGTTGGCGGTGTCGTGGAATCCGTTCACGAACTCGAAGCCGAGCGCGATCACCAGCGCGAGGCCGAGGAACAGGAACACGCCCGTCGCCATCTGCTCACCGACCTGGGCGGTGTCGATGAAGATGCTGAACCCGGCATAGGCCAGGCCGCCGAGCAGCACCGCGAGGAACAGCCAGCGGCCGGCAGGATGCATCGACTGATCGAGCCGGGGCCCACCAGAAGATCGCTCGTCCGAATCGGCGAGCGTTGAGAATGTCGTTGCCATGGTGAAACCGCTTTGCGCGCTTGTGTGACAAGTTGATGACAAGGTCCGTCCCCTCCCGGGGCCGTCGGCTTCGCAGCCCTTGTCGTTCGTCCTGGGCGGCGTCTTTACCGATGACGAGGCAGGTCCGCCACCCTTTTCATCTCAAAGATAGGGCGCCGGCGTCACCGTCACCTGCAGCGCCCGGCCGCCGCGCCGGAGCGACAACGGCACCGCCACCGCGCCGCTGCGCCGCCCGTCGAGCTTGCCGATCAGCGGGCCGAACCGCTCGCCGACGATCTCGTCGCCCACCTGCACGCCCGCCTTCTCGCCCGGGCTGCCGCGGCCGACCTGCCCGACCATGATGCCCTCGCCCTTCCGGTCGATCCAGATGCCGGACATGGCGTAACGGTCCGGAACGGGCGGAAGCTGGTTAGGCCGGACCCACATGATGCCCGCCTTGACGTCGCTCGCCAGGTTGAGGCGGCGCAGCAGGGGCAGGCCGATATAGCCGTCCGCGATCTCGTAGCGGCCGGCCGAACCGCTTTCGACCACGACCAGCGGCGCATCGAACCTCGTATCGCCGATCTGCAGGCTGCCCGCGCGCACCAGGCGGCTCGCATGCTCCCCGCGCGCCGCGAGCGGCACCCAGGGCTTCGCATCGTTCCACAAGCCGCTCTTGCGCGAGGCAGGGCCATAAAGCCGCGCCGCGACCGGCGCGCCGGTATCGAGCAGGAAGCGATAGCTCTGCCCGTCGAGCATCACGTCGGCGAAGATATAGGCAGACCCGTTGACCAGATTGTGATGCCGGATCTCGGAGGCGAGCCGGACATAGCCGGTGCGATCCGTGATGCCGTCGCGGTAGATGCGCCACTCGCCCTTGCCGAAATCCAGCTCGCTGTCGAAGGCGGTCATCGCCCCCGCCGCGAGCGACCCCGACACGTCGTCGCCGAACGACACCCGGTCGGTTCCCGCCAGCGCCACATCCTCGTCGCGCAGGCTGCCGCCGATGATGAAGTCGCGCGCATCGTAGATCGGGTAGATGCGTTTCTCCCCGCCGATGCCGAGCGACGCGGTCGTCTTCTTCACCAGCCCCAGCCGCTTCGCGAGATCGTCCCGGATCAGGCCGACCACACCACCGGTATCCATCGCGAAGAAGAACGGCCCCTGCCCCGCCACGCCGCACGCCACCAGCACGCGGCCTTCCTCCAGTGCGATCGGGATGGTCACCGGCGGCCGCGCCGCTGCGGCGGCCCGCAGTCCACCGACGGGCAGGATCGTTGCGGCGGCCATTCCTCCGAGCAGGTTTCGGCGTGAAATCATGATGATGCGACTCCAGGTGGCGGTCACTTTGTAGCCGAGGAAAAATGACGGCGTGAAGACTCGCTATTCTCCCTCTCCCGGCGGGCAGGGTGATCACATATCGAGCGCACCGCGTTTGTTTCTGGCCTGGTGAAACGGAAGAATTGGTTCACGCGAAGGCGCGAAGCCGCGAAGTTTTGGATAGACGCTCCGTGATACGCGGTCCGTTCGATCGCCTCCAAACATCTTCGCGGCTTCGCGCCTTCGCGTGAACCCCCTTCTCCGGCGCCTCCCTTGTCGCGCCGCTCCAAATGCGATCACGCTCACCCTTCCGTCTTTCCGCTCCTCCTTCCCGCAAGGGCAGAGGGAGCAGAAGCAAGCTTGCCCCAAACCGCCGCGTTCCCTACCTGTTCACCGATGAGTCTCCCCGCGCCCACACCTCAAGACCCGCCTTACCTGTCAGGCCTGAACGCCCCGCAGCGCGAGGCCGTGCTCACCACCGAGGGCCCGGTGCTCGTCCTTGCCGGCGCCGGCACGGGCAAGACGGCGGCGCTCACCGCGCGCCTCGCCCATCTGCTCTTCACCAAAAAGGCCTGGCCGTCCGAGATCCTGTCGGTCACCTTCACCAACAAGGCCGCGCGCGAGATGCGCGACCGGGTCGGCCGGCTCGTCGGCGATGTGGTGGAGGGCATGCCCTGGCTCGGCACCTTCCACGCGATCGGCGCGAAGATGCTGCGCCGCCATGCCGAGCTGGTCGGGCTGCAGAGCAATTTCACCATCCTCGACACCGACGATCAGCTGCGCCTGCTGAAACAGCTCATCCTCGCCGCCGATCTCGACGAGAAACGCTGGCCCGCGCGCCAGCTCGCCGGGCTGATCGACCAGTGGAAGAACAAGGGCCTGACGCCGTCCGACATCGATGCCGGCGAAAGCGAGCTCTACGCCAATGGCCGCGGGCGCGAGATGTACGCGCAATACCAGGCCCGGCTGAAGGCGCTCAACGCCTGCGATTTCGGCGACCTGCTACTCCACATGCTGACCATATTGAAGCGCGATCGCGGCGTGCTCGCCGACTATCAGCGCCGCTTCAAATATATCATGGTCGACGAATATCAGGACACCAACAGCGTCCAGTATCTCTGGCTCCGCCTGCTCGCGCAGGAGAGCAAGAACCTCTGCTGCGTCGGCGACGACGACCAGTCGATCTATTCGTGGCGCGGCGCGCAGGTGGAGAATATCCTGAAGTTCGAAAAGGACTTCCCCGGCGCCAGGGTGATCCGGCTCGAGCAGAATTACCGCTCCACCCCGCACATCCTCGCCGCGGCCTCGGGCGTGATCGCCAATAACAGCGGCCGGCTCGGCAAGTCGCTATGGACCGATGCGAGCGAGGGCGAGAAGGTCAAGGTGCTCGGCGTGTGGGACGGCCCCGAGGAAGCGCGCCGCGTCGGCGAGGAGATCGAGTCCTGCCAGCGGGCGGGCAAGAGCCTCGACGACATCGCCATCCTGGTCCGCGCGCAGCACCAGACGCGCGAGTTCGAGGAACGCTTCATCACTATCGGCCTGCCGCACAAGATCCTCGGCGGGCAGCGCTTCTACGAACGGCTCGAGATCCGCGACGCGATCGCCTATCTGCGCGTCGTCGCGCAGCCGGCCGACGACCTGGCCTTCGAACGCATCGTCAACACGCCGAAGCGCGGCCTTGGCGACAAGGCAGTGCAGAAGGTCCACCAGCTCGCCCGCGCCGAGGATGTGCCGCTGACCGTCGCCGCCGCGCGCATCCTCGACACCGACGAGCTGACCGGCGCCGCGCGCCGCGCACTGGGCAATCTCGTCGGCGACATGGCGCGCTGGCGCGGCATGGCGGGCGAGATCCCGCATCCCGAGCTGGCCCGGCAGATCCTCGACGAGAGCGGCTATACCGGCATGTGGCAGGCCGAGAAATCGGCCGAGGCCGCCGGCCGGCTGGAGAACCTCACCGAGCTGATCCGCGCGATGGAGGAGTATGAGAATCTCGGCGCCTTCCTCGAGCATGTCAGCCTGGTGATGGACAACGAGGCACAGGCGGGCGAGGCGCGGGTGACGATCATGACGATCCACGCCGCCAAGGGCCTGGAATATGACACCGTCTTCCTCGTCGGCTGGGAAGAAGGCCTGTTCCCCTCGCAACGCGCGCTCGACGAGGGCGGCATCGCCTCACTGGAGGAGGAACGCCGCCTCGCCTATGTCGCGATCACCCGCGCGCGGCGCCGCGCGATCATCCTCCATGCCGCCAATCGCCGCATCTACGGCCAATGGACCTCGAGCATCCCGAGCCGCTTCGTGGGCGAACTGCCCGATGCGCATATCGAGCAGGAAAATTCGATGAGCGGCGGCGAAAGCCTGTGGCGCGCCAACTGGTCCGAACGCGCCGACCCCTTCGCGGACGTGGCGCGCGGCACGGGCCGCGGGCCGGGCTGGCAACGCGCGGCGGGCGTGGCGCCCAATGGCGGCGGGTTCACCAGCCGAACCTTTACGCGCGAGCCCTCACGGGTGGTGGAGGCGCGGGCAAGCGCGGTGAGCATCGGCAACAAGGGGCGCGACGACCTGTCCGTGGGGATGCGGGTGTTTCACCAGAAGTTCGGCTACGGCTCGATCGCGGAGATCGAGGGGAACAAGCTGGAGATCGACTTCGAGAGCGCCGGGCGGAAGCGGGTGATGGATAGTTTTGTGAGTTTGGGGTGAACCGCATCGGGCGCCGGCTTGAAATCTATAGCTCCAGGGACTACACTATGCGCCATGATGGGCTTGTCCGGCCATGAGCGTCTACATGACCAAGCAGTTTGCGCGCTTTGCCCGCAAGGCTCGGTTGGAAGACTCCGGTCTGATGGAAGCGGCGGCCGATATTGCCGAGGGCCATTATGATGCGGATCTCGGGAGGCGTGTTCAAGCAGCGTGTTGCCCGCCCGGGCGGCGGCAAATCCGGCGGCTTCCGCACCATCATATTGTTCAGGGTCGGCGGGCACAGCTTCTTCGCACACGGTTTTGCGAAGAACGACAAGGCGAATGTTACGCCCGTGGAGTTGAAGGCGCTGAAGCGTCTGGCGGAGATATTTCTAGCCTTCTCCACGGACGAGATAGGCGTGGCGATGGACGCCGGGCAATTGATCGAGGTGACGGACGGTGACGACGAAGAACAAGGCTGAAAACGACATCCTGGCCTCGGTCCACAAGACTGCTGCCGGGCTGCATCAGATCGGACTGGTCGACAAGGCGACGATGCGCGAGTTCGACGCACTGTGCCTCACCCCTGTCGAGCCCCTGAGCCCGGTGGAAATCCGCGCCCTGCGCGAACGCGAGCAGGTCTCCCAGCCGGTCTTCGCGCGATATCTGAATGTGCGGAAGGACGCCGTCAGCAAATGGGAACGGGGCGAGAAGCGACCAGATGGTCCATCGCTCAAGCTGCTCAACCTGGTAAAGGCCAAGGGGCTACAGGCTATCGCGTGAGGCCCTTGCGTTCAGGGGTAATTGCACGCTTCCCGGTTATACGGTGCTGCGGAGGCAAAGAATTACGGTGCCAGTTTACTAATTATCGCCGCGCTGTTCGGAAAATCGTAAGCCAGTCGCAACCGATAGAGCCGCAAGATCGCGGGCAAGATCGCCCTGGGGACTCACTACATTATTCTGCGACAATTCGAGCAACGCCCCTTCGAATCGGCGCCTGACAAGGGGATCGGCGGCCAGATATGAAGCGCCCGCCTCGCTCGCCGCGTCGGGCCCGGCGGCGACGAGAAGATATTCTACGAGCGACTTCGGCCAAAGCGCCACATTCTTCACCAGGGGCAAGACCGTCTCGGTCCGCTCGAACGCGGCGAAAAAGGGGAAGATGATCTCCCGCATCGCGTTGGCGGCAGCTGCTCGACTGGAAGCCGGTCAAGGCGGGGGACTTCATCAGGCCGGTCGAAACCGCCCAATGCCTCCGATCTCGAAATCCCGGTGACGTTGCACTTTCAGCCACCGGAAAGCCGCCGTCAGCCCGGCGGCGCGTCAGGATCCGAGGTCAGGGCAGACGATACCGAACGAGCCCGCCGTCAGCGCCCGTACCGGCTCACCCCAGCGGGAATTTCGGTGACGAATTTCGGTGACAGTTCACTAATTAGCCGCGTTGGGCTTCGCTCGCCGTTGCGGCGCGAGGTTTCGAATCCCGGTGACATCCCACTTATCTCACAGACCCTGCCTCAATCGGGCTCAGCCTCGGAAGCCGATCGTCCCGCTTCCAACTGGCTCCGCATCCACTCGGCGAACAGCTTCTCCAGGAAGCCCTTCCGGAAACGCCCCCTCTCCCCCGCGCCAAGCCCCGCCTTCAGCGCGAACCGGTACGTCCAGGTGACATGCGTCGCCCCGGACGCGGCCTTCGTGCTGAAGATGTCGCCCACCGCATAGTCGACGTCACGAAATTTCGGGCTGGTGTAGTTCCAGACCATGTAGCGGAATCGCCGGCTGTCGGCGCCGGTCTCGGTCCGCAGCACTTCCTCGACCGCCGTGGAGCCGTCGGTCAGGCAGACCAGCCTGCGCGAGCCGAGACTGCCATAGCCCGTCGCCGACAGCCTGAACGTCCCCGCCACGCCGGGCCGTTCCCGGGTCGGCCTGATCGCTTCCTCCAGCGGACGGTTGCGTGCCGGGGCCGCGAATGGGCGGGCGACATGGATCTCCTCGACATGGGCCAATAATCTTTCGAGTGGCGCAAGGTCGGGCCGAGGCGTGTCGACGAACCCCGCGGGCAAGGTACAGGCCAGGCTTTGGCTGGAAAGCAGCATGCCGGACAGCGTCAGGGCGACGCGAAGCGGATATCTGAACCTGTGCATGGCCGCTATTGTGGCCGAAACCATGTCGCGGACATATTCGCATATGAAACGGACCCGGGCGGACTCGCTGAGCCCAAGGAAACAGCCGCGACAACGCCGCTCGCGCGTCACGATCGACACGATCTTCGAGGCGACCATTCAGGTTCTGCTCGCGAGCGGCCTGGACACTATCACCACGATCCAGATCGCCGCCCGGGCCGGCGTTTCGGTCGGCTCGCTGTACCAGTATTTCCCGAACAAGCGCGCCCTGCTCGCGGCGGTCGTCGGCCGGCATGTCGGCGAAGTCGTCGACGCCACGATCGCCGCCTGCGCGTCGGCGCATGGCAGATCGGTGCGCGAAATGTGCGCAACGATGATGCATGCCTTCGTCACGGCGAAAACGCGCAGGCCGGACGTCTCGCGCGCGCTGTACCTGCCGACTGCGATGGTCAACGCCGATGCCATCGTCAAACAGGAGTCGGCGCGCTGCGCCCGCGCCGTGCACGACATGCTGGTCACCGCGAGCGACGCCAGCTTCGCGCAGGCCGAGGAGCTGAGCGCGGTGCTGGTCGCCTCGATCGTCGGGCCGACACGCGCGGCGATCGAAGGACAGGGCGACCGCGATGCCTTCGAGCGGCTGAAGCATCACCTCACCGCGCTTGGTGTGGGATATTTGAAGGAAATGTCGACGGGAATGCCAGTGAACGCCGGTGAGGGGCACGTGGAACAACGGTGATAGTGCACTCAATTGGTCGTCATCCGCTGCGATGATCCCCTCTGAGTAGCGAGGTGATTTTTATCTGCGCCTGATGCGTGGGCGCGACCCCGAGCGCGGGTCGAAACCGCCCAATGCCTCTGATCTCGCAGTCCCGGTGACGCTGCACTTGGCCACCGAAAACCCGCCATCGCCCATGCGTGGCGTCAGGGCCCGACGTCCGGGCAGACGATACCGAACGAGCCCGCCGTCAGCGCCCGTACCGCCTCCCCCCAGCGACCCCGGCGAGGCTGACCGGTGCGCGGATCCGGAGCCAGGTCGAATCCGATATCGTAAAGCTGCTCCCCCGCACCCAGGAGGAGATCGGCGCGGATCGTGACCGTTGGTTTCTGGCCCGCGGGAATACCCGACCAATCGCCCCCGAACGTCATCGCGCAGGTAAAGCGCGTGCTCCATTGCGGCGGGATGTCGAGATCGGCCCACGCATGGCTGAAATTGTTGGCGATCGTGCTGGCGTCGCGATGGCCGAGCACCTGACCGTTCAGCGGCGTCCCCGATGAAATGGTGTAGCTGCTGCCCTTGGGAATGTTCTCGAATATCACCGAGAGGTCGACCCGGGCTTGCTCGTCGCCCTGATTATAACCCGATTCAAACGCGACCTGAGGCACGTCTCCGCGGATCGAATGGACATTGCGCTGGGCGATGTTCGCGTTGCGCGACAGTGCCGCAGCGAGGCTCGATATATCGCGGACGCCCCTCAGCGGATCGCGATGTTCGCGCGTTTCGGCGATCGCGATGAGGCAATAATACTCCGCGATATCGCTCGGTACCCAGGTGAAGGGATCGGTGGTGGCGCCGATCGCCCCGGGGCCGATCGCGAAGCGCGGGTTCTGGTCCCCCGACGAGGTGGCAAGCTTGTTTTGTTCCCACAGCCAGGGATAGAGCAGGATGTTCGGCCTCGCCCAGAAGAGGTTCCACCAGCCCGACTGCGCATCCGGCGCGCAGTTCTTTCCCCGCACATAAAGATAGTTCGGCCAGCCGACATGAAGGCCGTTGTCATAAACCTTGCCATAGTTGCCGGGATCGAGGAGCAAGCCGGGATCCTGAAATGGGACCGGGCCGGCGAGAATAATGTCCGGCGACGTCGCCAGCGCGGAGCGCGGGACCGTGCCCCGCTCGTTCAGCGTGGCCCGGGCGACGATCCCGTCCCATTGCTCGTCCATCGCAATTCTCCTTCCACGCCGATTGCTTCACTCGGCCCGAGTGAATTGCGGTGTCAGGTCGCTTAGCCTTTACGTGATCCGGTGGCGACAGAGATAGAACAGGTCCCGCTGTTTATCCTCGGTCCGGCCTTGCGCGCTGCCCGGCCATGGCATCTGCGCCCGGCTCCCCGGACCGAGCCCCACACCGGCGCTCCCGCGAGCCGCCGCCGCCCTGCCGGGAACCCGTCACTCCTATTTCTTCTGAAACTTCTTGCCTGGGCCTTCCCCCGCATCGATCATCAGGGTGGCCCAAGCCTGCATGTCGATCCCGGCCAGCAGCCCGACCATCGATTTCTCGACGGCCGGATCGCTCATCAAGCCCGTCATCGCGGTCTCGCCCAGGACCCGGAAACCCTTTTCCAGGGCGTCCGTCCCGCCGGCCTTGATGCTGCCGATCGCCTCGGCGCGACAGTCGACCGTCAGCACCCGGGTGAAAATGATGCCGGCGGCCTTGGACAAGGCGTCACGCTGCGCCGGCGTGATCGAGGACATGGAGGATACTTCCGGGCTGGCCGCCATCACCGAGAAGATCCATTTGACGAGGGCGCTGCGGTCACTGGGGCTGGTATGGGAAACGAGGCACTGCGCCAGCGGATCTTCGGCCTGCGCGTTCGCCGAGGCCGGCACGCCCGCAACGACATGCAGGCCGCAAGCAAGTGCCGTGATTTTCCGTAGCATCGTCTTCCCCCCGGTTTGAAATCGCAGCATGGAAGAATTTAGGGCGCGATGCCAGTCGGATATCGGGCTGCGCGGCCGAAGCCTGCCGGGCCCGCGCGCGACGTCCCCGGCGGTCGGTATCACCCTTCGCCACCCCATTCACACCACCGTCGCAAACCGACGCTACCGGGCGCGCATCCAGTGCGGATGAACCGAAAGCCGGGAGCGACACGATATGCCGCGCAAGACGATACGGACCGCCCTGACCGCCCTCTCCCTCGTCCTGCTGAGCCTGACCGCTGCGGTCGCGCAGCAGGAGAGCAGCGACCCGATCCAGAACGCGCAGCTCGTCGGCACCCTGCCGCTCGACGGGGAGCTGTTCCACGTCCAGGGGGTCGATCTCGATAGCCGGCACATCTGGGTCACCTCGGTCGATCTCGCCGGCCACAAGGGCTATCTCCATCAGTTCGACCGGCACAGCGGCCGGTTGCTGCGGCGGCTGGAGCTGACCGACGGCCCGCGCTATCATCCGGGCGGGCTGTCGCTGCATGACGGGTCGATCTGGGTGGCCGTCGCGGAAATGACCGCGAACAGCTCCGCCACGCTGATGGAGATCGATACGACCTCCCTCGCGGTCCGCCGCAGGATCCCGGTCGCGGATCACCTCGGGTGCGTCGCGGTCTCGGGCGACACGCTCGTCGCGGGTAATTGGGACAGCCAGTTGCTGCGCATCTTCGACCTGACCAGCGGGAAACAGGTCCGGGTCGTGCCCAACCCCTTCCCCACCCGCTATCAGGACATCAAGTTCGTCGACGGCCAGCTCGTCGCGGGCGGCGTGGTGACGCCGTTCAGCGGCACGATCGACTGGATCGACTGGCCGTCGATGAAGCTCGTCCGGACGACCCGCACCGGCGTGACCGATCGCGCCAGGGCCTATACCGGCGAAGGCATGGCGGTGAAGGGCCGCGACCTGTTCCTCGTGCCCGAAGACGGGCCGAGCCGGCTGTTCCATTTCAGGATGAGGGACGCGGCGGTTTAGAAGTAGCTTGCATTACATCGGAGCCACCAACACCCGTTCGTCCTGAGTAGCCATCGAGGTGCCGCGCAGCGGCGTATCGAGAGGGCGTATCGAAGGACGGGTTCCGCGCGACAACCTGTCCTTCGATACGGGCTCTCGATACGCCTTCGGCTACTCGATCCCTACTCAGGACGAATGGATCAGATTTAACGCTCGCCGCTCTATCCCGCAGGCGACGAAATAGAACCGGATCCCGCTGTTTAACCAAGATCCGGGTTTACAGGCTCCGCCCGGCCATGGCCTTTTGCGGCCCGGCCCGCGACCTGTCGCCCCGCCGGCGCCATGGCGAGCCCTGGAGGTGCTTATGAGCGATACGCCCCCGACCGACCAGCCCAGCGGCATTGGCGCGGATTTCACGTCCACTACCTGCGCGGACCCCGATGGCGGCTCCGCGCTCGGCGCGACGCCGTTGCTGCCTGAGGCCGGCTGGCTCGCGATCAACGGCAACAGCGATCTGCAGGGCTGCGTGGTCGGGCCGTCCGGCGCCGTGGTCACCTGCGCCTATGTCACCAACCAGCCGCCAAAGGCGTATGAACGCTACGCCTATGGCATCTGGGTGTTCGGCCAGGGGCCATCGGGTTTCGGGTCCGGCACGTTCCAGCTCGACTTCACCGACCAGGGCGGGTCAGGTTACAGCCTGAAGCTCTATTCCTCCACGCCGGCCTGGCATTACGTCAATTACAATTCGGATTCGCCCGGCATCATCGAGATGCGCTGGGCACCCAACAACCTCCCCGCGGAATAGCGCTCATCCCCGATCGGGCCGCGCGGATCGGCCGCTACGCCGCCCCGATCCGCCGCAGCTTGGCCAGCAGCGCCTGCTCGTCGAACGGCTTGGTGATATATTCGTCGGCGCCGGCGGCGATGCCCTGATAGATGTCGGGCGTCTGCGTCTTGGAGGTGCAGAACACGACTTTCGGCGCGGCGCCGCCCGCAATCCGGCGCAGCGCGGCGACGAACTCGACCCCGCTCATCACCGGCATTTCCCAGTCGAGCAGGATCAGGTCGGGCATCGCCGCCCGGCACCGGGCGAGCGCTTCCTCGCCATTTTCGGCCTCGGTCACCTGATAGCCGATGCCGGCGATGATGCGGTGCGCGACCTTGCGCATCACCCGCGAATCATCGACCAGCAGGCAATGCGGCTGGCGCGGCGCCGCGGCCGGCACGGGCGCCGGCGCTGCCTCGGGCGGCTGCGGGTCCGCGGGAAGGGGCGCGGCGCGGCCGATGGCTGCGGCGCTCCCCAGGCGCTTGATCAGACCGTGAATGGCTGTGGCTCCCTCTGGCTCAGAATCTGGCTTGCCGCGGCGGCGACCACGGCCTGGTCGGCTTCGGTCATGCGAACATGGATATAGGGCACCCAGATCTCGCCGAACTCGGCCTTCTGGTACCACACGTCGATGATGTCGTAGGACGCCCAGAAGCCGTCGGGCTGGCGCAGGCGCAGCCCCTCGCCGATGCGGGGGACCGCGGCGAAGCGCAGCCCGACCTGGGTCTGATTCGTCTCGTTCTGGACTTCGATCTCGATCAAGGACGGCAACCTCCAGTGCGCCGGATCACCCTAGCCTGCAATTCTTGCCGAAAAGCGAACGAGGCCGGGGAAAGTCATGAAGTCTGGCCGTCCGGGGCAAGCCTCCCGGCTCAGCAATCCAACGCTCGACAGGTCCGTGACCGGCGGTCGATTCAACTTTCCGGGAAATCGCCACAAGGTGCCGGCGAACGCAGCATTCGACGCCGCTGCCGCTCTTTGAAATCATTGGCACGACAGACAGGTCGCTCATCGTCGAGAGACCGCCGAAACCGGCTCGCCGTTCGGGACAGTCTATCCCTGTTCCGCGCCGCTCGCTTCCCTGTTATCCCAATAACAGGGATAAGCCATACATCCGATTGATATAACACGGAAAATTCAGACAATTTCGCCCTTGAACGTCCCGATAACAGCGAAGAAAAAATCCCTTCCCTGTTCCGTCGCTGTTATCCGCCCCGGAACAGGGAAGGCCGCGCCGTTCAACCGGCCAGGTCGATCGGGATCGCCAAGGCTGCGTTTGCCGGCGCCGAGCGCGACGTCCGTGGTGAACCGGCGCACATTGGGATCGTCGGCGATCCGCCGGCTCATGAACGCGTCATAGGCCTCGTTGTCCCGTGCGGTCACGACCAGGATGAAATCCGCCGTGCCGGTGACGTAGAAGATATCCCAGGCCAGGCAGACTTTATTCCTTTGTGAGATCATCTTAAGGAATAGGTACTGCCTTGGGTGAAGCAGTCCTACCGGTGCGCATGTAGAATCATCGTTACTAAGACGCACTTGAGCGCGCTCGCCGCTTTGTTCCGTCATATCTTCGTGATATCGGTGACCGGTCGTCTCTTCCGAGGGGCGATGAACCACTGGCGCGAGCGAAATCCTATGAGGATGATCCGGGCGCTTCTCGGTTCAGGTTTGCCTGCCGACAATCGGCCAACGACAAGTCGAAGCAATTTCGGGTCTGCGCAACACAAATCTGAGATGGAGCATGAAATGCATAAAATCTGGATGAAGTTAGCGATGGCCCTGGCTGTCCTGTTCACTCTTTCCGCGACTCCGGCCCTGGCCCAGGCGACTCGTACCTGGGTCTCCGGCGTTGGCGACGACGTCAATCCCTGCTCGCGCACGGCGCCCTGCAAGACCTTCGCTGGCGCGATCTCCAAGACCGCGGCGGGTGGCGAGATCAACATCATCGACAACGGCGCCTACGGTACCTTGACGATCACCAAGGCGATCACGATCCGTGCCGGTGGGGGGCAAGCGGGCGTTCTCGCCAGCGGCACCACTGGCTTCAATATCAATGCGGGCGCGAACGATGTGATCGTGCTCGACGGCATCGATATCGAAGGAGGTACTACGGGCGTCACCGGGATCAATTTCATTGCCGGGAAGGCACTTTTGGTCATCGATTGCACTATTCGTAATTTTACCAACAACGGGATCAACATGACGGCGTCGGGCGGTGCGGCGCTTCATGTGAGCGATACGATCATCAGCAGGGCCGGACAGAGCGGCACCTTTGCAGGGATCAATATCCGCCCGGCGGGCGCCGCAACGACCGACGTCACAATCACGCGCACTCAGATCACCGGCGGGACCTTTGGCATCATTGCTGATGGGTCCGCCACGACCGGCAAAATCAACGGTGTCGTCCGCGACAGCGTCGTCAGCCGCAATACTCAAAATGGCATCACGACCAGCAACGGCACCGCGGCTAACGTGACGTTACTGCTCGACAATGTTGCCGTTTCCGCCAACGGCAACAAAGGCTTGGCGGTAAGCGGTGCCAATGCAGGCATGCTTGTTGGCAATTCGACGATCTTCGGCAATGTCGCCGGGCTGTTTCCCACTGCCGGTGGGGTCCTAGCTTCCTACGGGAATAATCGCGTCAACGGTAACAATGGCGCCGACGGCGCCTTCTCGGCAACCATCCCGGTGAAATAACCACCGCGATCCGAACAACGTTTTGCGCGACCATCATATGGGCCTGACCCAAATGATGGTCGCTACGTTGTCGAGCTGGATGCCCCGCATCCTCGAGATCTTGCTACGAACCGGCCATCGCTCTTTTCTCGAGCTGCGGCCCGCGATAGGCATCGGCGCCTTCTCCTTGCCACAACGGGACACGTCGCCGCATGCACGCCTCCTCCATGGAAAATATGCGCAAATGCTATGCGCGCCACGTTGTTGGAAACGCGCTGGAGACGCAGGACTGCGTACGCGTGCTCGATATTGGCGGCTCCGATGTCAACGGAAGCTACCGCGAAATCTTCGCGCATCCCCGTTACGCCTATACCGCGGCCGATATAGCTGCCGGACCGGGCGTACGCCTGGTTCTGGAGGACCCATATCGACTACCGCTCGACGACGCCTCGATCGACATCGTCATTTCCGGACAGATGCTGGAACATTGCGAATTTTTCTGGCTGACCTTTGCCGAAATGGTGCGCGTCCTCCGCCCTGGAGGTTTCATATTCCTGATCGCGCCCTCTGCAGGGCCGGAGCATCGCTATCCAGTCGATTGCTATCGTTTCTATCCAGATGCCTATCGTGCCTTGGCACGCTACACCCATTGCGAGCTGGTCGACCTTTGGCTGGACGAACGGGGCCCCTGGAAGGATTTGGTCGGTGTCTTCGCACGCCACGGTCCGCCGCCGGCGTCCGCACCGTTGGCGGAACCTGTTGCCATCGACCCGGCGAGCATCCCCCCCGGCACCGATGAGGAAGAGCGGACGCAAGGGCAGCGCGACTATATTCATGTCTTGGCAGATCTGCACCAGATACTGGCACCACGTTCCTATCTCGAGATCGGAATACGTTTCGGACGCAGCCTTGCCTTGGCGCAAGGAGCGGCGATCGGTGTCGATCCAGCACCGGAGATTCGGGTAGAGTTGCCGAGCTCCACACGTGTCTTCACTCAAATGAGTGATGATTTCTTTGCCGACCATGCCAGTACGATCTTTGTGGAGCCGGTGGACCTCGCCTTTATCGATGGGCTACATCTATTTGAAGCGGCTCTGCGTGATTTCATGAATATTGAACGCGTCGTCGGGCCGAATGCTATCCTCGTCGTCGACGACGTCCTGCCCAATCACCCGGCGCAAGCCGAACGACTGCGCCGCACTCGCGTATGGACCGGGGATGTGTGGCGATTGGTGCCCATATTGCAACGCTGGCGCCCCGATCTCACCCTGATATTGCTTGATACGTCACCGTCGGGCTTGCTGTTGGTAACCGGCCTCGATCCTGCCAATCGCGTTCTTTGGGAAAACTACAATCCCATTGTCCGCGAAGCGCTTGCGATGGGTGATCCACCGTCGTCGATAGTGATGCGGAGCGACGCGATATCGCCATCGACACCCGCGTATGACATTTTCCGTACCGATCTCGCGAGCGCGTCTCGAGAAGCCCGGATCGAGGCCTTGCGTCATTTCGCCGCCACGGGCAGCCCGTCGAAAGCCATGGCAGGCGATTTATGAACGGGTCTCTTTCGCTATCGGTGATTGTCGTTAGCTACGAGATGGGCCGGGAATTGCCCCGGACAATCCGCAGCCTGTCTCCCGCGCTTCAGCGTGATATCGGCGAAGGCGACTATGAGATATTGGTCGTCGATAACGGCTCCACGGATCCGCCGACGGCAGATCAAGTAGCGGAATGGTCGCCCAACGCTCGTCTCGTCGCGATAGCGGAGCCTACCGTGTCGCCGGTCCCTGCGATTAACCTCGCGATAGAGCAAGCGCGCGGTGATCTGGTCGGTGTCTGGATCGACGGTGCCCGCATGGCTTCGCCGCGCCTGCTGGCAACCGCGCGCGAAGCGTCACGACTGCACGATCGTGCGGTGGTCGGCACGCTTGCCTTTCATCTTGGTCCGGATGTGCAGATGCGAAGCGTGCTCGCGGGATATGATCAAGGGGTCGAAGATCGACTGCTCGCCTCCAGCGACTGGGAGGAAGATCCATACAGGCTTTTCAACATTTCCACCTTCGCCGGATCCTCGGAAAATGGATGGTTCGTGACGCCCGCCGAGACCAACGCCCTGTTCCTCACGCGGACGCATTGGCAGGAGTTGGGCGGCTATGATCCGCGTTTCGCTACGCCCGGCGGCGGCCTGGCCAATCTCGATATCTGGGAGCGGCTCTGCGCCGATCCGCTTAACCGCATCATTCTACTGATCGGGGAGGCGACGTTCCATCAGGTGCATGGCGGCGTTGCCACTAATGCCGCGCAATCCCCTTGGGACCGTTTCCATGACGAATATGTCGCCATTCGCGGCAAGCCGTACGCACCGCCCGAAGTGGAACCGTTACTCGTCGGGCGCCCTCATCCCGCGAGCCTGCCGTCTCTACGCGAGTCTTTGGACCGACTTGCAGCCCCTCCCCGCCAGCCGCGACTGTCCGCTATGCCGGTGATTGCCGGCAGCAGCCCACGCGATTTCTCGACCAATGTACCGAGCCTGGTTCTCGACGGGATCCAGGAAGGTGTAATGCGCTCGGTCTATCGAGGAGTGCCGTTCCTCAAAAGCCCATTCGACATTGGGCTCTATCTCCAATTGCTCTCGAGATTGCGCCCGCGGACGATTGTGGAGATCGGGTGCCGTTTCGGTGGATCGGCCCTGTGGTTTGCTGATATGATGGCCGCTCACGGTGTCACGCCTCGGGTCGTCACCGTCGATCTGGATCCTCAAACACCATATGAGGATCCACGGATACACGTAGTTGTCGGCGATGCGGCAGACTTGGGGACCTGCCTTCCCCCAGGATTGCTTGCCGCAGCGCCCAGGCCCTGGCTGGTGATCGAAGACAGCAGCCACTTCTACCGTCATTCACTGGCCGTCCTCGAATTCTTCCATCCATTGTTACAGACGGGCGATTATATCGTCGTCGAGGATGGCGTGGTCGCTCACCTCCCCGGCGAGCAGTATATTCAGTACGAAAATGGTCCCAATCGCGCCGTCGCGGACTTCCTTGCGCGAGAAGGCGCGGGATACCGTCTCGACACCGAACTTTGCGACTTTTACGGGCGCAACGCCACATACAATCCGAATGGGTGGCTACAGCGGCTCTAAGTTTAGTGGACAAGCTTGACGTTGTGACTCCTGGTTGATCCAAGGTTGCTTGTTGCGGCAGCTTTGGCGAGCGGATTGGTCTTCGGGCGAAAAATGAGACCTGATCATGAGCTCCGGTCCTGCCGGCGATGGACCATATCGGAAACAAGCAGGCAGATATTAAGTCAGGGAGTAGAGCCGCAACTAGGCGCCGGTCACCGCCGCAGCTTCGGCGCAAGCATGCCGACCTCGCCCTGATACCGGACATAAGGGTCGCCGAACATGTCGATCAGATCGCGCTCCTCGTGCCGGATCGCGATCAGGATATAGACGAACATCGCGGCGGCGAGCAGCAGATGCCCCGCGGTCATCACTGGGATCGCCCAGAAGGCCAGGATGAAGCCGCTATAAAGCGGATGCCGGACCAGCTTGTAGAAGAAGGGCTTGCGGAACACCGGGGCGCCCGCGGGCGCGTTTCGCGCATGGCCCCACACCTGCTTCAGGCCGAACAGCTCGAAATGGCTGATCAGGAAGGTGCTGAGCAGCACGATCCCCCAGCCCGCGACGAACAGGGCGTAGATCGCGATCACGGCGGCGCGGTTCTCGACCGACCAGATCACCGCCGGGATCGGCCGCCAGAACAGGAACAGGAGGATCAGCGCGATGCTGGCCAGCAGCACGTAGATGCTGCGCTCGATCGGCTCGGGCACGATGCGGGTCCACCACCGCTTGAAGCCCGGTCGCGCCATCACGCTGTGCTGCACGCCGAACAGCGCCACCAGCGCGAGATCGATAATCGCGGCAAGCGCCGTACCGCCTACCGGCCCGCCGCGATCGACCGTCAGCGGCAGCCAGGGCAGATTTCCGACAAAGCCTACGAGATAGAGGAAGGTCAGGAAGAAGATCAGATAGGCGGCAATGCCGAATAGCAGGAACAGACCCCGAGTCATCATCGCCCTCCGATGGCAGTAACATGATATCAGCGACGGGCGCGACGCTGCGGCTGGCGGGCGCGATCGTCTAGGCGATAATCGACCATGGCGACGGCGCTGCGACGGATCAGCGACGGATCGCCGCACCCGACGAGATGGCAGTCGCGATATCGCGTCGATTGGGTCCGCGCGCGTCTGGAACAACCGGCCCTCCCACCCCATATCCCGCGGCGAAACGGAGGTATCCAATGACCGAGTATCGCAAGACGGCCGAGGCCGTCGCCGCCCTCACGCCCGAAGAATTCTACGTCACGCAGAAAAGCGGCACGGAACGTCCCGGCACGGGCAAATATCTGAACAACAAGGAGCCCGGTATCTATGTCGATATCGTCTCCGGTGAGCCGCTGTTCGCTAGCAGCGACAAATATGAATCCGGCTGTGGCTGGCCCAGCTTCACCAAGCCGATCGAGCCCGCCAATGTGAACGAGCTGCGCGACGCCAGTCTGGGCATGGTGCGGACGGAAGTGCGCTCCGCCAATGGCGACAGCCATCTCGGCCATGTCTTCGACGATGGCCCGCGCGATCGCGGTGGCCTGCGCTATTGCATCAATTCCGCCTCGCTCCGCTTCGTCCACCGCGACGACATGGAAGCACAAGGCTATGGTGCCTATCTCAACCAGGTGGAGGAAGTGGCATGAGTCAGGAAACCGCAATTCTCGCCGGCGGCTGCTTCTGGGGCGTGCAGGATCTGGTCCGCCGTCAGCCCGGCGTCATCTCGACCCGCGTCGGCTATTCCGGCGGCGAGGTCCCGAACGCGACCTATCGCAACCATGGCAATCATGCCGAGGCGATCGAGATCGTCTTCGATCCCGAGGTGACGAGCTTTCGCAACCTGCTGGAATTCTTCTTCCAGATCCACGACCCGAGCACCAGGAACCGCCAGGGCAATGATGTCGGCGCGAGCTACCGCTCGGCGATCTTCTACACCAGCCCSGAGCAGAAGGSCGTCGCCGARGACACCATCGCCGATGTCGACGCCTCGGGCCTGTGGCCCGGCAAGGTGGTGACCGAAGTCACCCCCGCCGGCGATTTCTGGGAGGCCGAGCCCGAGCATCAGGATTATCTCGAGCGCATCCCGAACGGCTATACCTGCCACTTCGTCCGCCCGGGCTGGAAGCTCCCGCACCGCGCCGACGCGGCATAATCGTTCGCCGCGGGAGGGTCAGCCCTCCCGCGGCAAATCCACGGATCAGCGGCAGCGGCGTTTCTTGGTGATCGTGCGGTCGATCGCACGGCCGGCCAGCGCACCGCCCACGGCGCCCCCGGCCGTGCCGAGCAGCCCGTGGCCGAAGATCGACCGGCCGACCAGTGCACCGCCAACGCCGCCCGCGACCAGGCCCGTGGTGCCCTTGGAATAACGGCAGCCATGATGCCGGTAGGTGCCGTGATTGTAATGGTGCCGCGGTCGCGCTTCGGCACCGCTGGTCGGGAAGGCCATGGTGGCGGGGATTGCGAGTGAAAAGGCGCTGAGAGCGAGGATGGCTGTACGCATTGGATGCTCCGGATTGAAAGAATGATGGAGGCAGAACTGACGCAGGACCCCGAAGGTTGCGTGACGGCAGTCGGGCCGCAGGATCGATCGCTCCGGCGATTTGAACCGCATCGCGAGGGAGTATAGAATAAGGTTTCGGGTACTGGACTTCGTCAGGATCGATCCCTTCGCCGGCACGCTCTGCAACCCGGACGGGACGCGGATCCGGCAGAACGTCGCCCGCGTTATCGGGCGGACCGCAACGCAAGGAGGCACATATGTCCATCCACGGAGCACAATGGGACAAGGAACTCAGCGCCCTGCTCGACCAGATCCAGGCCCATCCCTCGAGGGACTGGAGCGCTGAGCGCGAGCGCGTTGTGGTCCTGAAGAATTTGATCGCGGCCCGGGAACAAGGTTCAAACCGGCTGACGCCATCGGCAAAGGCGGCGCCGCGATCAGGCGTGAAGGCCTGATCGGCAAGGCGATCGCGTCAAACTCGCGTCCGATCCTTGCCACCACAGACACTCCTGACTTCGCTGTCGACGTCCGCCGGCTCGTGATCGCTTGATCGCGCCACGGCGACCGAGGGCGTAAGTCGTTGCGCGTTGGCGAGGGCCCGGTTGTCGCCCCACCCTACGGCATTTACCAAATATTTCTGCTATTCACCTCCGGATGAAGTCAGTGAAATCGCGAAATTTCATGGTAATTCTGTCACACCATGTCAAATAAAACATAATTTTTCTTACATTCTTAGATTTTTATTTCGATCATGAAACTTTCACCCGAGTAGGAACATTTAACAATATACAGGATAATATTTCCACTCGTTGCGATCGATCTCACGTGATCCGCACTTCGGGCAGATAATTATTTTGCAGCGTTTAAAGGCGGCACCGTGTCCTGCGCATGGTGACAGCGTCGTGTCCTGCGTCAGGTGAGGATAATCGGATGAAGCTCGGGTTCTTGACGGTCGCGCTGATAGCGGCCGGGCAACCGGCGTTCGCGCAGCAGATTCCTTCCGCTGGCGGACAATTGCAGCAAATTCCGCCCGCCCCCACTGCGCCGAAGGTCGATCCGATCCTCGTGGTCGCGCCGCCGCCGACCGCGCCCGACGCCGATCCGGCCGGAACGAAGATCCGGGTCACCGCGCTGCAGGTTACGGGCCAGACCCTGTTCGACGAACCAACCCTGGTCGCCGCCAGCGGCGTCACGCCGGGCAGCGACCTCAGCCTGTTCGATCTGCGCGCCGCCGCCGCCCGTATCGCCGGTTTCTACCGGGCGCGCGGCTATTTCCTCGCGCAGGCGTATCTTCCCGCGCAGGACGTGCAGGGCGGCTCGGTCACCATCGCGGTGATCGAGGGACGCTACGGCAAGATCGGCGTTCACAACGAGAGCAACCTGTCGAACCATGTCGCGCGTGGCGTACTGCGCGGCATCGACAGCGGCGACGTCATCGCCAACGCGCCGCTCGAGCGCCGGCTGCTGCTCCTGTCCGATCTGCCCGGTGTCGCGGTCAGCTCGACGCTCGCTCCGGGCGCCACGCCGGGGACCTCGGACCTGACGGTGGAGCTGGCGCAGGGGCGCCGCATCACCGGCAGCGTCGAGGCGGACAATGCCGGCAATCGCTATACCGGGGCCTATCGCGCCGGCGGGACGATCAATCTCAACAACGCGACCGGGCTGGGCGATCAACTCGGCCTGCGCCTGCTCGCCTCCACCGAGGGCCTCGCTTATGGCCGCGTCTCCTGGCAGGTGCCCGCCGGCAACCTCACCCTGGGCGTCGCCTATGCGCATTTCCGCTATGATCTGAGCCACGAATTCGAAAGCCTCGACGCACACGGCACTGCCGATGTCGCCAGCCTCTATGCCAGCTATCCGCTGATCCGCTCGCGCCGCGCCAGTGTCTATCTGGTCGGCAGCCTCGACGCGAAATCCTTCGACGACCGGGTCGACCTGGTCTCGGCCCGCTCGCGCAAGGCGAGCCAGGCGGCCACGCTCGGCATCAACGGCACCGCGCGCGACAGTCTCGGTGGCGGCGGGTGGACGGCCTTCTCGCTGGCCTGGACGATCGGCGACCTCGATCTGCGCAGCCCGCTCGATCGCGCCGCCGATGCGCTGACCGCGCGGACCGATGGCGGTTTCAACAAGCTCGCCTTCAGCGCTGCCCGGCTTCAGAATGTCGCGGGACCCTTCTCGCTTTACGGCGCGGTGCGCGGCCAGGTGGCGTTCGACAATCTCGATATCTCGGAAAAGATGGAGCTGGGCGGCGCTTATGGCGTACGCGCCTATCCCGAGGGGGAGGCCTATGGCGACCAGGGCTATATTGCCACCGCCGAGGCGCGCCTGATGCTGAGCGACTGGACGCCCGACTTTCCCGGTGGGCTTCAGCTGTTCGGCTTCGTCGATACCGGCCGCGTCAACTATGCGAAGCACCCCTGGTTCACCGGCAGCAACCGGGCCAACCGCAGCGGCTATGGCGTCGGACTGGCCTGGTACGCGCCGGAAAATATCGTCCTGAAAGCGAGCTATGCCCGCCGGATCGGCGACACGCTCGCGACCTCGGCGCCGGATCGCGCGGGCCGCTTCTGGTTCCAGGTCTCCAAGACCTTCTGACGGCGCGCGCCCCGTCGCGGCGCGCCTCCCTTCGTTTCAAGGAATCGATCATGATCGCTATCCGCCACGCCCTCGCTACTCCCGCTCCCTTCTTCACCAAAACCCGCCATGCCCGGCTACTTGGTTCGACCGCGCTCGTCCTGGCCGGCGCGTTCGCCTTTGCCGGCCAGGCACAGGCCCAGGCGCTGCCGGCTGGCGGGACGGTCGTCGGCGGGGCTGCCACGATCACCGGCGGCACCGGCAGCGTCACGATCAACCAGTCGAGTCATGCCGCGGCGATCAACTGGGACAGCTTCAACATTGCCCAGGGCAATAGCGTCACCTTCGTGCAGCCGGACAGCAGCTCGGTCGCGCTCAACCGGGTGCTTGGTCCCGATGCGTCGCAGATCTTCGGCAGCCTGACGGCCAATGGCCGGGTGTTCCTGGTCAACCCGAACGGCGTGCTGTTCGGGGCTGGCGCGCAGGTAAATGTCGGCGGCCTGGTCGCTTCGACGCTTGGCATTACCGACACCGATTTCATGGCGGGCAAATACCGCTTCACCGGCAAGAGCAACGGCACGATCCTCAATCAGGGCAGCATCACCGCGGCCGATGGCGGCTTCGTCGCCCTGCTCGGCGCGCATGTCGGCAATGACGGCACGATCGCCGCCCGCTTCGGCACCGTCGCGCTCGCTGCGGGCGAGGCAATGACGCTCGACGTCGCCGGCGATGGCTTGCTCAACATCGTGGTCGATACAGGCGCGGTCGGCGCGCTCGTCCGCAATGGCGGGTTGATTCAGGCCGATGGCGGCCGCGTGCTGCTGACGACGCAGGGTGCCGGCCAGTTGCTCGGCACCGCAGTCAACAACAGCGGCGTGATCGAAGCACGCACGATCGAGAGCCGCAACGGCGCGATCTACCTGCTCGGCGACATGCAGAACGGCACGGTCAATGTGGCCGGCACGCTCGATGCCAGCGCGGCGCATGGCGGCGATGGCGGCTTTGTCGAGACCTCCGCCGCCCAGGTGAACGTCGCGACGGGCGCCAACGTCACCACCCTCGCGCCCGCCGGCCTCACCGGCACCTGGCTGATCGATCCGCAGGATTTCATCATCGGCGCGGGCGGCAACATTTCCGGCGCGACGCTGTCGGCGATGCTGGTCACCAACAGCGTGACGATCACCACCCTGCCGGGCCCCGATGCGACCGTCCCTGGCACGCCGCCGACGACGACGCTCGGCACCACGCTGACCGGCAATGGCGACATCATCGTCAATGATGCGATCGCCTGGACGGCATCCCCGAGCACCACCACGCTGCGCCTCAACGCCGGCCGCGACGTAGTGATCAACAACGCGATCACCGCGACCAACGGCAATATCGTGGCATGTTGCGGGCGCGACGTGAACGTCAATGCCGCGCTCACCACCACGAATGGCAGCATCCTGCTCAACGCCGGACGCAATGTGAACGTGTTCCACGCGATGACCACCACCGACGGCAATATCGCGCTGTGCGCCGGGCATAACGTGACGATCGCCGCGGCGGTCACGCTCACCCGGGGCACCACCATCCCGTCGCAGAGCCTCGGCCTTCAGCCGGGCCTGCTGATCATCGCTGGCGCTGACGGCACCGGGCCGGGCGTCGAGGGCGGCACGTTGGTCTTCGCGCCGCTTACGCCGCCGGTCACCGTGACCGGACCGAACGCAGCGGCCGTGATCAACTACAACCCCGTCTCCTATGCCGCACCCACCAATTTCGCAGGCTTCTTCACGCTCAGCCTGGGCGCGTCAGTGGTGCAGCGGATGCTGCTCTTCCCCAATGGCAGCAGGGCAGCCGATGGCACGACCGCGACCACGCTCGACGGGTTCAACACCACCGCCACATCCGGCCTGCCGGTCGGCGTGACCCTGGTCGCCGGCCCCGGCGCCAGCGCGGTGTTCGACAGCGCTGCACCGGGATCGAATGTCGGAATCACCTATACCGGCTACAGTCTGGCTGGCGCCAATGCCGGCCAATATGCGCTGGCGGGGTCCTGCTGCGTCTCGACCTTCCGCACCACGGGGACGATCGGCCCCGCCGTCGTCGTGCCGCCGGTCGTGGTGCCGCCCGTCGTAGTGCCGCCCGTCGTTGTACCGCCGGTCGTCGTGCCACCCGTCGTCGTGCCGCCTGTGGTGGTGCCGCCCGTAGAGGTGCCGCCTGTCGTCGTGCCACCCGTTACGACGCCGGTCGTGTTGCCACCGCCGGGTACCACGCTGGCCGTCCTGCCTTATGCGCCGCCGATGTTGCTGCCGGTGACCTACTCGCCCGGCGCGGGCCTGCCCGGCATGGTGGTGGTCGATCAGGGCGTACCGGTCCCGGGCCAGCAGCTCGAATCGCTGCTCGCGCCCGTCCCCGAGCAGCAGCTCGCCCCAGCCCCGTTGGAGGTCCAGCCGGTTCCAGTCGAGGAGGTCCCCGCCCGGCCGGTCGTGCCCAACCGCCCGGCCAAGCAGGACCGCAACTAGATGCGGCGATCTGGCCCGCTGGTCTGGACGGCCGGCCTGTGCCTCGTCTTGCTCGCGGCCGGGCCGGCCCTCGCCCGGCCGCCGGTCGCGGCTGGCGGCGCCGATTTTTCCGGGGTCGTCGCCTCGCCCGATATGCGACGGCTTGCCGACTGGGTCGTACGATCGGGCGATGCGCATGGACGCCCGTTCCTGATCGTCGACAAGGCCGGCGCACATGTCTTCGCCTTCGGGCCGGACGGCGCGCTTCGCGGCGATGCGCCGGTGCTGCTCGGGCTGGCGCGGGGCGATATCTCGCCCCCCGGCATCGGCGATCGCAAGCTTGCCGATATCGGCCCGGCCGACCGGATCACGCCCGCCGGTCGTTTCGACGCGGCGATGGGCCGCAATTTCTCGCACGACGTCCTCTGGGTCGATTATGATGCGGCGATCTCGCTGCACCGCGTCGTCACCAGCAAGCCGGCCGAACGCAGGCTCGAACGGCTCGCTACAGCCACCACGCTCGACAACCGCATTTCCTATGGCTGCATCAACGTGCCCGTCGCCTTTTACGAAAAGGTCGTGGCAGCATTGTTCCAGCCGCACGACGGGGTGGTTTACGTCCTGCCGGAAAGCCGATCCTTCGCCGCTACCTTTCCGGCGGCGGCTGATCCGGCCACCTCTCAACGCGGTGTCGACGACCAGTGACATGGTCGCGGCCGCAGCCGCCGACAAGTGACTGGGACTCAGGACCCAGTAGGCGCCGTGCGACCGAATTCGCCACACGCCTGGCGACTAGGATCCGCCCGGCCAACCCCGTTGCGCCGCCCGCGCGAGATAGGATTTCACGATCGCCCGGTGGAACGGCTTGATCACCGCCAGATAGGTCCGCCCCAGCAGATTGTGGCAATGCACCACCGTGATGACGACCAGTTCCCGCCCCTCCCCACGCGACGCGCCGCGGAGCAAGGCGGAGGTCCGGAAATCGAGATGCCGGTCGTCCTCGCCCAGCACCAGTTCGCGCAGCGACCGATCCAGCACCGGGAAGAAATCGACCCGCTCGCCGGGTCGTGTCCGGGCGATCGCGGCCGATGTCTTTACTCCCAGCGGCGCCATCGCAGCGTCGCGAATGCGCATCAGCGCCCGAGCCCACCCCGCTGGCCGGCCAAGTACCGCACGTGTCAACCGCTCGATATCGCCCGTCGCCTCGGCCGGCAGCGCATTGGAATAGGCGTCCGTCAGGTCGGCGCCGGCGTAGAGCGGCTCCAGCATGCTGTCGGTCGGGGCGGGCACCTCGCGGGCTTTGCTCATGACGTGTCGTAGCACGAACCCGCAGCCCGCCCGAAACAACGATACGCGAAACATCCTGTTGACCGCGTCGCACGGTCGCGCGACCAAGACCAGCGATCGCGACACGATGAAGGACCTTAGGTGCGGACCCTCTCCATTCTCGCCGCGCTCGTCGCCGGCGCCACCGGTTTTCCCGCCGCCGCCGAGACCAAATGCTCCGTCGGCCAGATGCTCGAACTGCCCATCACCATGATGGGCCTCCGGCCAACCGCCCCGGCGAAGATCAACGGGCATGAGGTCAGGTTCCTGGTCGACAGCGGCGCCTTCTACAGTTCCATCTCCCCCGGATCGGCGGCGGAGCTTCAGTTGCGGCTGACTCAGGCGCCGGGGAACCTGCGGGTCAGGGGTATCGGCGGCGAGGCGCGCATGTCGGTCGCCAAGGTGAAGGATTTCGGGCTCGGGACGGAGACGCTGCACAATATCGAGTTTCTCGTCGGCGGCAGCGAAATGGGCAGCATCGGCCTGCTCGGCCAGAACGTCCTCGGCATCGGCGACACCGAATATGATCTTAACGGCGGCGCGATCCGGCTGATGAAATCCAAGGATTGCCGGAACATGAACCTGGCCTATTGGGCCGCGGACAAGGGGCTCGCCGTCTCGACCCTCGACATCGAGGCGCCGACGCCGCTCACGCCGCACACCATCGGCACCGTGCTGCTCAACGGCGTCAAGATCCGCGCGGTGTTCGACACCGGGGCGCCGACCACCATCCTCACCAGGGCGGCCGCGGCGCGCGCGGGGATCAAGCCCGACATGCCCGACGTGGTCGAAGCCGGATCGGTCGGCGGCCTTGGGCGGCGCCTCTCGGAAAGCTGGATCGGTCCGTTCCAGAGCCTCAAGATCGGCGACGAGGAGGTGCGCAAGATCCGTCTGCGCTTCGCGGAGATGGGCGATCTGTCCGCCGACATGCTGATCGGCGCCGATTTCTTCCTGTCTCACCGGGTCTATGTCTCGAACGCGCAGAAGCGGATGTTCTTTACCTATAATGGCGGGCCGGTCTTCGACCTCAGCGTAAGGCACGCCGAAGCGCTGGCCGCCGCGCAGGAGAAGCAGGCGCCGGCGAGCGGCGCGGGCGAGGGCAATGCTCCAGGCCCCGTCACCGCACAGGAATTCTTCCGGCGCGCCAATGCGCGCGCGGCACGAAGCGACAACAAGGGCGCCCTTGTCGACCTGAATCGCGCGGTGGAGCTCGCACCCGACAATGCCGAATATCGCTTTCATCGCGCGCTCGCTCTTCTGATCACCGGCAAACCGGCGGACGCCCGCACCGACCTGGATCGCGCGCTGAACCTGAAGCCGGACTATGCCGACGCGCTGTTGCTGCGCGCGTCGGCGCGGCTGCGAACCGGCGACAGGCCGGGCGCCAGAGCGGATCTCGCGACCCTCGATCGCCTGCTGCCGGATGCCTCCAATCTGCGCCTGACGGTCGGCGCCTATTATCAGGACATGGAAGATCCTGAGGCATCCATTCCCCAATATGATCGGTGGATCGCCGCGCATCCCGACGACAATCGCATGCCCACCGCGCTCAACAGCCGCTGCTGGGCACGTGCCCTTCTCGGGCGCGATCTCGACAAGGCAATCTCCGACTGCGACCGGGCGCTCAGGCTGCGTCCGAAAACGGCGGCCTATCTCGATAGTCGCGGCCTGGCGCGTTTGCGCAACGGCGATCTCGACAAGGCGCTGGCGGATTACAACGCCGCGCTGGCGCTCGAACCGAAAATGGCCTGGTCGCTATATGGGCGCGGCCTTGTCGAGCATCGCAAGGGCATGGCGGCGCAGGCCAAGGCGGACATGGACGCCGCTATCGCCCTGCAAAAGACCCTGCCGGAAAGGGCGAAGAAGATTGGGCTGGACGTTCCGCAGTGAAAAGGCGTTCGGACACGCCCGAGCGATAATCGACCAGTGGCTTGGCGTTCCCGTCAGCCCCTTTTGGGCTGACCAGGCAACGGCACCGGGCCGTCACCGGCGGCACTGTCACTGTCGTAATCCTCGCCGGAGCTGCCGCCGCCCGCGCCGACGCCGCTGCCGTGAACTTCTCCTGTCGCAGAATCGATCGAGGCGCGGCGACCATTTTCAGGCGGAATCTCGGGTATGTGGGGGACTGTGTCGGCCATGGCTGTTCTCCTTCGAGCTTGAACGGACCGGATGCCGACGCGTTCCGATCTCGCCCCGACAGGTCTCAACAAAACGCCCGCCACAATCGGTCATTTGGCAACAGCCGGCTTCAGCGCCTTCGCCAGGAAGGCATCGGCCTGCGCGAGCATATCCGCCCGGACCGTGCTGTCGTAAAGCTGATGGTCCAGCCCGGGATAGACGACCAGCCGGGTCGTCTTGCCAGCTGCCCGCAGCGCCGAATCCATCTTCCGAGAATCCTTGATGTCGACATTCAGGTCCTGGTCGCCATGGAACATCAGTACCGGCGCCTTGAACATCTCTGCATGGCGCGTCGGCGACCCCTCGCTCGCATTGGCACCCGATCCGACAAATTTCGAAACCAGGACGGCGTTCTGTGACTCGCGCGATTCGTTGCGCAACGCCTGCAGATCGGTCACCGGCGCTACCGCGACGACAGCCTTGAACAGCGCCGGGTCGAGGTAATTGACCTGCAATGCCGCATAGCCGCCATAGGACCAGCCGAAGATGCCCAGCCGGTCGGGGTCCGCGACACCCTGTTTGATCAGCCAGCGCCCGGCGTCGGTCACGTCGCCGATCGCGGTGCGCCAGGTCTTGAATCCGCTTTCGTTGAGGAACGCGTCACCATAGCCGGTCGATCCGCGAAACTGCGGCTGCAGCACGGCATAGCCGCGCGCCGCGAAGAACTGGGCCAGCCAGTCGAATCCCCAGACGTCGCGCGACGCCGGGCCGCCATGCGGCATCACGATCGCCGGCAATCTCTTCCCGGTCGATCCGACCGGCAGGGTCAGATAGGCCGGGATGATCGTACCATCGGCCGCGGGATAGGAAATGGCGCGCTGCTCCGCTAGCGTGCGGCCGTCGAGTTGCGGACGCGCGCGCAGCACCTCGGTCAGACGCTTGGTGTCGCGGTTGAAGAGATAATAATGCCCCGCATCGACGTCGCTCGCCGCGAAGATGAGCAGCTTGCGCTCGTCCGAACTCGCGCCTTCGAAGACGATCGTCGGCAGGTTGGGGAGCACCTTGGTCAGGCTGGCCGCCAGAGCGCGATATTCCGGGTCGAAATAAACGACATATTTCTTGTCGGTGATGTAGCTGTAGCCGATCGGCCGTTCGTGACGACCGATCGTCTCGACGGAATCCACATCGACCTGGGCATGCGCAAAGACCAAATCGGTCTTCATCGATCCGTCGAGCGCGACGCGGTATAGCGCGTCACGTCCGTCCAGTTTCTGAAATGCGTAGACGACATTAGTGCGCTCATCGACGATTGCGGGCCTCAGGCCCTTTTCGTCAGCATCGATCTTGCTGAAAATCTGCCAGTCGCCATCGTCCCCCGGACGATAACGATACGTCACCTTGCCGGTGTAATTGTACATGTTGTTGAAATTATAGTCCGCGGTGATGCGGACCGTGCCGTTACCATCAGTGATATAGCTTCCGGCATCGGGCGCCTTCACACGAACGCCATCGGCCGTGCGTGTGTCGACTCGCTCCAGCCCCAGCGCCCCGTCCTTGCGAAATCGCACCATCAGGATCTGCGCGTCGGCACCGGAAAGCCAGTCGACCACGCGCCCGTCATAGGTCTTGGGGCCATAATACATGGAGCGGTTCGGCTTTCCCATCGCCAGCGCCTTGGTGCCGTCGGCATTGACCGCAACGATCCGGTTCCATCCAAGCTTGCGGTTCTCGAGTACCGAGACACCGTAGAGCTGGCACACCAGGCGGTCGTTGGCCGACCAGCCGCAATAAGTGAGGCGCAGCGGCTTGCCGTCCGCATAGGTGATCGTCTTCATCTCGCCCGTCGCGACGTTTTCGACCATCGCGACATTCATCGGCCCGGCACCGGGCGAAATGAACACGACGTGTTTTCCATCCGGGGACAGGCTGGCGCTCTGCACCCAGGGCTGCGCCCCAAACGCCTCTGCGGTCTTTGCCGGGTCTTCCGAAGCGCGGGCCACACCGCTTCCGGCGGTGGACAGCATAACAAGGATCGCAAGTGGTCTGGTCATCTTCACGCGTGTCGCCCTCAATCGGGCAACTTTATCCTCGGGCGATGGAGGACGACAAGCGTGCGTGACATGAATTCGGTGTCACGACCGAGTGAATTTGTTCAGCAATATCCGTCGAGAGCGTGATCTGCGGCGCTCCGCCTGGCTCGGCCCGACGAATGCAGCGCGACACATGGTCGCGCTGCTCAGTGCCAGAAGATCAGCAGAAGGATGATGATCGGGAGCGGAATGCCGATCAGCCACAACAAGATGCCTTTACCCACGACATGTTCCTCTCGATTGTTACGTTGGTGATAGAACCATTTTGCCGCGTGCCCGTTCCACTTGCCCCTGCCTCTTTCGGATTATTTAACTAGCCGATCAGGACTAATGCCGGTGCTCGGAAAGCGGCCAGCGTCAGAGCGTCACCGTTTCCAGCGTCACCGTCTCCGGCTTGGGAAGTCCGGACGCCTTGTAGGTCGCGATCAGTTCTTCCTTGCGCGCGCGGAGCTGGTCGCCCAGCGCGTCCATGTCGAGCCCGGCATGCCGCGCCTGGGAGAACATGCCCTCCATGCGCTTCTCTTCCTCTTCGACATGATGCTCGATCTGCTCGGAGAGCACCTTCACCTTGGCGTCGTAATAGTCGTCGTCGGGGCTGCCCGCCTCGATCTCGGCGATCAGCACCTTGGCGCCGTCATGCTCGACATAGGCTTCCTTGAGCAGGTCTTCCTCGATCTTGCCCTCACAGGCCGGATAGAAGATTTCCTCCTCGATCGTCGCATGCACGGTCAGCTCCAGGCATATCTGCATCGCGATCTTCTGCTTCTTCGCGGGGCTGCTCGCACCCTCGAACTGCTCGAACAATTGCTCGACCGTGCGGTGATCCGCCTTGAGCAGAGCGACCGCGTCCTGTTTCGTTTCAGCCATGAAAACCTCCTGTTTGTCGCTGGATCAACCGCAACGCGGAAGGTTCGTTCCGCGCGCTCGGCCTGTTGCGAGTCGTTAGCGGCCGGGCTTGATTCAGATCAGGCCGCTTGCCGCTGAACGACAAGTCATGCAGACGTCACGGCCCGTTCACGCAATCGACGGCAGATCGCGACGGACGTGAACCCAGATCACCAGGCCCGCCGCCCGCGGCGGCCATTAAGGCACGCGCTTGCTCCATTTCCCCCGATCGACTTTCCGGACCACCCGCCTCCAGAACACCTCACCATCCAGCGCCGCCGCCCATGCTATTCCAGGTACATGGGTGACCGCCGGCACGCTGCTCAGCCTCACCGCGCTGATCGTGCTGATGGCGTGGCAGGGACTCCGGATCGACCCCTGGGCGCGCAGCACGCTCGTCTTCTCCGCTCTGGGTGTCGTTGCCGCTGCCATCCGTTATGCCCTGCGCCACTCGCCCACCAGGGGCCGCCGCATCGCGCGCGACATGGCCGAGTATTTTGGCCTGTTCACCCTGATCTCGCTGATGGGCGCGACCGCGACCTATCCGCTGTCGGCCGGCAGCCATGGCTTCATCGATCCCACCCTGCAGCGGATCGACGCGATGCTGCGCTTTAACTGGATCGCCTGGTATGATCTGGTGGCCGCGCATCGTTCGCTGCAGTTGCTCGGCATCGCCGCCTATCAGAGCATCTTCGTCACGCCCGTCATCCTGCTTGGCTATTTCGCCTGGTATGACCGTCGCCGCGCCGCGCGATCGTTCATTGCCGCTTTCTGGCTCGCCGCGGTCATCTCGCTGATACTGTTCCGCTTCATCCCGGCGGAAGGGCCGCTCGCCTTTCTGTGGCAGGGCCCGATCCCCTATATGCCGGTGAGCGCGCTGTCCGAGGCGCAGATCATCCCCGCGCTGCGCCTGCACGCGGTCAGCCATGTCGATCTGGGCGATCTGCGTGGACTCGTGTCGGCGCCCAGCTTCCACACCGCGAGCGCGGTGCTCTATATCGCCGCGGCCTGGCCGTTTCGCCGGCTGCGCTGGCCGCTCATCCTGCTCAATGTCGCGATGCTGCTGTCCACCCCGGTCGAGGGCACGCACTATCTGTCCGACATGATCGCCGGTGCGCTGGTGGCGCTGGTGGCGATCGTCGCCGTCCGGCAACTGGAAATACGGCGCTCATCCTTTGGGATGATGGATAGTGTCATCATCGCGACCTAGATCGAGCCCATCGCGAACGGATCATCCCGCTCGCGATTGCTTTACCCCCCCGAGGAGACACCGCGATGAGCACGATCACGACCAAGGACGGCACCGAAATCTTCTACAAGGACTGGGGTACCGGACAGCCGATCGTGTTCCATCACGGCTGGCCGCTGAGCTCGGACGATTGGGACGCGCAGATGCTGTTCTTCCTCGCCCAGGGCTACCGCGTGATCGCGCATGACCGCCGCGGCCATGGCCGGTCGAGCCAGCCGTCCTTCGGCAACGAGATGGACACCTATGCCGACGACGTCGCCGAGCTGACCGCCGCGCTCGACCTGAAGGATGCGATCCATATCGGCCATTCGACCGGCGGCGGCGAAGTCGCGCGCTATCTCGGCCGTCACGGCACGTCGCGGGTCGCCAAGGCAGTGCTGGTCAGCGCCGTGCCGCCCGTCATGATCAAGAAGGAGTCCAACCCGGGCGGTACGCCGATCGAGGCGTTCGACGATCTTCGCAATCAGCTCGCCGCGAACCGCGCGCAATTCTACAAGGACGTGCCCTTCCCCTTTTACGGCTTCAACCGCGAAGGCGCGACGATCTCGCAGGGAGTCATGGACCATTGGTGGCTGCAGGGCATGATGGGCTCGGCCCAGGCGCATTACGAATGCATCAAGGCGTTCTCGGAAACCGACTTCACCGAGGACCTCAAGAAGATAGACGTGCCCGTACTGATCCTGCACGGCGATGACGACCAGATCGTGCCCTACAAGGACGCGGCATTGCTCTCGGCCGAACTGCTCCGGCAGCCGACCCTGAAAATCTATCCCGGCTATCCGCACGGCATGCTGACGGTGCATGCCGATGTGCTGAACGCCGATCTTCTGGCCTTCATCAAGGCATGAGCGACGCCGCCGCCCTCATCGCCCGGCTGGGGCTCGAGCCTCATCCCGAGGGCGGCTGGTATCGCGAGACGTTCCGCCAGCCCGCGCCTGCCAACGGGCGTGAGCCCGCGTCTGGCTCTGGCCGCGGGCTGGCGACGGCGATCCTGTTCCTGCTCGACCTGGGCCAGAGGTCGCACTGGCACCGGGTCGACGCGGCGGAGATGTGGCTGTGGCACGCCGGCAGCCCGTTGCGGCTGCTGATCGACGACGGCACGCCGCAGGAGCATCTGCTCGGCGGCGACGTGCTGGCGGGCCAGCTCCCCCAGGCGATCGTCCCGGCCAATGCCTGGCAGGCGGCGGAAGCGCAGCTGGGATGGGCGCTGGTGAGCTGTATCGTCACCCCCGCCTTCGAATTCTCCGGCTTCGAGCTCGCCGCGCCGGGCTGGTCGCCCCGCTGACGCAACACTCGGGTAGCTGGTCTCACGTATCTCCGTTCGGGCCGAGCTTGTCGAAGCCCTGCTCTTTCATTCCGATGTCGCAAGAAGAACAGCCCTTCGACAAGCTCAGGGCGAACGCGGATAGACCGCAGTCAGCCCGCGCCGTTGATCTGCTGGATCAGCGCGCGGTGCGGCGGCAGGTCGAGCGTGGCGCGCTCGCCGAAATTGCGGATGCGGGCAAAGGTCTTCTCCGCCGCGCCGACATTGGGGAAATCGCTCCGGCTCGGCGCCAGGTCCGTCCTGAACTCCATGCCGTACAAGATGTACTGGTAATTGAAGAAGGCGAAGGATTCGAGGTCGAGCGTGAAGTCGAACCGGCCCGGGGGCCGGTGCCGCCACTGGTCGAGCATCTCTGCGAGGCGCTCGGGGATCGAGGCGGGGTCGGCATTGTCGCGCCAGAACGGTTCGCTGCGCTGGCTCAGGCAATAATGCAGCTTCAGGAAATTGACGATATTGTCGTAGCGCGCGGCCATCAACTCGTTGAAGCGCCGCGCCGGCGCATCGATCGGGCCGTTGTGCGGGAACATCTCGGCGATCATGCCGATCGCTGCCTCGATCACCAGCACCCCGGTCGATTCGAGCGGCTCGAGGAAACCGCCCGACAGGCCGACGGCGACGCAGTTCTTCACCCATTGCCGCTCGCGATAGCCGGGCTCGAACAGGATGCGGCGCGGCACGACCTCCTCCGCGCCCGGCCCGATATAGTCGCGCAGGATCTCGGCGGCGCGATCGTCGGACATATGGTCGCTCGAATAGACGCAGCCGATGCCGCGCGCACCATTCAGCCCGATATCCCAGGTCCAGCCGGCCTCATGCGCCGCGGCGATGGTATAGCTCTCGATCGGTGCGTCGGGCCGTTCATAGGGAATCTTGCAGGCGAGCGCCCGGTCGGTGAACAGGATCGACCGGACCGATTTGAACGGGACCTTCAGCGCCCGTCCGATCAGCTCGGCACGGAACCCCGTACAATCGATATAGAGATCGGCGTCGAGCCGGCCCTGTTCGGCGGTGACGACATGGTCGATCGCGCCGGCCGCATCGATCTCGACATGGTTGAGCAGGCCCTGGAGGTGCACCACGCCAAGCTCGCGCGCCCGTTCGGCCAGGATCTTCGCCAGCATCGTCGCGTCGAAATGATAGGCATAGCTGAGCGGCCCCGAGAAATCGCCCTCGCCCGGCCCCTTGGGCCCGCGCTTGGCCTCGGCCACGCGATTCTGGATCGTCATCGCCTCGGCGAAGGGCCGGCGGGTCTTTTCGTCCTGGAGCAGCCAATAGGGCACCAGGCTCACGCCCTCGACATGGAAGGGCGCCTCGAACGGGTGGAAGAAATGGCTGTGCTCGCCGTCCCTGGGCGTGCGCACCCAGTCGACGAAACGGATGCCCTGTTTGAAGGTCGCCGAGGTCTCGCGGATGAACCGGCTTTCGTCGATGCCAATGAACTGGAGTGTGCTCCGGATAGTGGGGAAGGTCCCCTCGCCCACGCCGATGATGCCGATCTCCGGCGATTCGAGCAGCCTGATCTCGAGCCGTTCATTGCCGGAGAGCTCCAGGAACTTGGCGAGATAGGCCGCCGTCATCCATCCGGCCGTACCGCCGCCGACGATCAGGATACTGCGTTTCCGGTTCATGCCGCCTTCCTGCCCCATGATCATGCCCTGACGAACAGGTTTTTGAGCCAGAGCGGCCCAGACTTCGCTGCCTGGCGCCAGTCGCCATCCTCCTCCGCCGCCTCAGCCGTATAGGCCCAGGGATTGATCAGCTTGACCCGGCCCGCCTTGAACGCGCCGGGATGGCGCGTCGCCAGGGTCAGGCCATGTTCGACGGCGGTCGCCGCGAGCAGGCCGTCGCGCGCATCGGCATAAGGCAGTTGCGCGCGCCGCCGCACCACGGCGGTATCGACCGGCAGGATTCGCCCGTCGAAGGCGCCGAGCACCTGATTGTCGATCCATTGGCGGAGCGCCACCCCGGCGACCTTGTCCCGCTGCGCCGTGCGCGCGACGCCGCTATCCAACTCGAGCAGGGTCAGCGCCGAGATGAACAGACTCTGTCGGGCGAGCCCCGTTGCCCAGCTTGCGAAGCGCGGGTCGCTCTGGCCGGCGCGCGCGTTGCGCAGCTCGAAGACCACGCCGGTGTCGAGCAGATACATCAGCCGATCCCCTCATGCCGGCTCCACGCGTCATGCGCGCTGCCCGCCAGGTCGATGTCGGGCAGGCCCGGCATCGCCAGCAGGTCGACGATCGTCTCGGTCTGGCCGGTAAGCTGGCGAAACGCGTCGATGCTCATCAGCACATGGGTCGGCTTACCGCGATCGGTGACGAACACCGGTTCGAGTCGTGCAGCGCGCTTCGCAGCGGTCACATCCTGGTTGAAATCGCGGCTTGAGACGAGCTTCATCGTGCCGATTCCTGTATCTATATCGCTACAATATTCACGCTAACTTGTAGGCACATTACTACTCTGTGGCGACTTCGCAACAACTGGGACGCTCCGACCGGAAAAATGACAGCGTGAGGCATGGGGGACGCATTTTCCGGTTGCGCACCGTACCGGATTTCGCCCCCATCATGAGCAGGCAACAGGAATTGCCGCGGGGAAGAGCCCGGATTTAGGAGGGGAAGTACATGGCTGACGGAGTCATCGACAGCATCCGGTCTACTGTGGGCGGCATCTTGTCAGCCCATGGCCCGGCAACGCCGGCCGCGGCCGCAAGCTATACACCAGGCGATTTCAGCGTTCATTTCTTCCTGCAGCTGGCGGTCATCCTGCTGGCGTGCCGCGTGGTCGGCTGGGCCGGCAAGAAGTTCCTCGGCCAACCCCAGGTCGTCGGCGAGATGATCGCCGGCGTGATTCTCGGGCCGTCGCTGATCGGCCTGCTTTTCCCGGGCCTGCAAGGCGCGATCTTCCCCAAGGAAACCCGCAACGTCCTCTATGCCGGGTCGCAGCTGGGCGTCGGGCTTTACATGTTCCTTGTCGGCACCACGCTGCAACTCGACAAGTTCAAATCCAAGGCGAAGAGCGCCATGGGCGTATCCTTCGCCGGGATCGGCGCACCGTTCCTGATCGCGTTCCTGATCACGCCCTTCCTGCTCACCGTACCCGGCCTGTTCGCGAAGGACATCTCGACCTTCAACGCCACGCTATTCATGGGCGCCTGCATTGCGCTGACGGCCTTTCCGATGCTCGCGCGGATCATCAACGAACGCGGCCTCGCCGACACCTCGCTCGGCACGCTGTCGCTGACCGCCGGCGCGTTCGACGATGCCTGTTCCTGGTGCGTGCTGGCGATCGTACTGGCGACCTTCGGCGGCGGGCCGGGCGTGGCCGTGCTCGCGATCGGCGGTGGTCTCGCCTATGCCGCCTTCATCATCCTGTTCGGCCAGCGCCTGCTGGCGCCGCTCGGCCGCGCGGTCGAACGCGCCGGGGAGATGAGCGTGACCGTGCTCGCCATCACCCTGATGCTGTTCTGCCTCTCCGCCTTCCTGATGGATGCGATCGGCATCCATGCGATCTTCGGCGGCTTCATCCTCGGCGTCGTCATGCCGCGCGGATTGTTCGTCGAGGAGCTCAAGAAGAAGGTGGAGCCGCTCGCCGTCGTGCTGCTGCTGCCGATGTTCTTCACCTATTCGGGCCTCAACACCCGGCTGGACATGGTCAACTCCCCTGCCCTGCTGCTGATCGCGCTCGGCATCCTGATCGCCTCGATCCTCGCCAAAGGTGGCGCCTGCTATCTCGCGGCCCGGATTGCCGGCGAAGACAATCGCACGGCGCTTGGCATCGGCGCACTGATGAACTCGCGCGGGCTGATGGAGCTGATCATCATCAATATCGGCCTGCAAAAGGGCATTATCGGCCCCACGCTGTTTTCGATGCTGGTGCTGATGGCGATCGTCACCACGATGATGGCCGGCCCCCTGTTCGAGCTGGTCTATGGCCGCCAGGCGCGCGCCTCCGGTGAGCTCGGCGCGATAGACGTCGGGCTCGTCGCCAAGCCGGCCTGACCCTTGCCTCCCCTGGAGCGGGCGGCCCACCCCGCCCGCTCCATTTTTTCGAGTTCAAGGATTTGCTCATGAGCAAGACGATGGCGCGGGTCCTCGGGCTCGCGGCGCTGGGAACATGCGTCCAGGCCGCCCATGCCCAGGATGTGACGCTAAAGCCGCTGATCGACGCGCGCCTCCGCTACGAACATGTCGATCAGGACGGCATCGCCGATACGGCCGACGCCGCCACCTTGCGCGTTCGCAGCGGCGTCCAGGCGAGCACCGGCCCCTGGTCGGCCTTGGTCGAGAGCGAAGCGACGATCGGGATTTCCAACCGCTATAATGACGGACTGAACGGCCGGCCGCTGCCGCTGGTCGCCGATCCGCAGAATATCGAGATCAATCGCGCCCAGCTCCGCTACACCGCGCACAAGGCAAGCATCACCGCCGGGCGCCAGGTGCTCGACCTTGCCGACCAACGGTTCGTCGGGCCCGCGCCGTGGCGTCAGAACGAGCAGACCTTCGACGCGGTGCGGGTGACCTGGGCGGGCATTGCCCGGCTCAGCGTCGACGCCAGCTATGTCTGGAGCGTGCGCACCGTGAACGGGATCGACGGCACGGGCGCCCGTCCCACGGCGGTTCCCGGCAGCAACTGGTTCGGCCTGGTCAGTTACACGGCGCCGATCGGCACGCTCACCGGGTTCGCCTATCTCGTCGATCAGGATCTGGCGGCGCTGCAGGGTTTCCGTCTATCCAGCCAGAGCTACGGCGTCCGCTTCGCCGGTAGCCGGCCGATCGGCGCGGGATGGAAGATCGGCTATATTGCCAGCGCCGCGCGGCAGAGCGACTATCGCCGCAACCCGAACAACTATGCCGCCAGCTATTATCTCGCCGAGGCCAATCTCAGCGGCAAGGTGATCGCAGCAACCGCGGGCTATGAAGTGCTGGGCGCCGATCATGGTGCCGCACTGACCAGCTTCCAGACGCCGCTCGCCTCGCTGTTCCGTTTCCAGGGCTGGGCCGGCAAGTTCGGCACCACGCCGCCCAACGGCATCCGCGATCTCTACGGGACGCTCGGCGCCAACTGGAAGACAAAAGGTCCGATCAGCGGCGTCGGTCTCGGCGCGACCTGGCACCATTTCGACAGCGACCGGCTGTCGCAACATTATGGCGACGAGCTCGACCTGCTTGCCCAGGCCAGGCTGAAACGCTTCACCGTCGCGGCCCGACTCGCCCGCTACAAGGCCGACCGGCTCCAGACCGACACGACCAAAGTCTTTCTGTCGGTGGAGTGGGTGCTTTAGGGCGGCGCGCATTACCCCTCCCGTTCGTCCTGAGTAGGGACCGAGGTGCCGAAGGCGTATCGAGGGCCCGTATCGAAGGACAGGTTATCGCGCGGAACCGATACGCCCTCTCGATACGCCGCTACGCGGCACCTCGATGGCTACTCAGGACGAACGGTCAGGTGCTGAGCAGCCTGCCTCAGGCGGCTTCGACCGCGATCAGCGCCTCGACATATTTCGCGTCATTGGCGTGGAACAGCGTGCTCGCGGGGAATTCGCGCTCGATCAGCTTCAGCTCGTTGAGCCCGGCGAGCTTGAACGTGCCGATCTTCTCCTCGCGCGGCGGCTTGCCGTCCTTCTCGACGGCCACGGCGTCGATGAACAGGTCGCCATGCTTCGTGTAGATCACGTGCGGCGCGAGCGTCATGGTGACGCGGTTGTAGGTCGCGACCACGCAGCGCTTGCGCACGATCGCCTCGAAAATGGTCGGGACCGGGCCTGCGGGGGCCGCCTTGTCGCTTTCGATGGGTAGCTTCATGACATAGCCATACAATAATATGCTGCATCGCAGCAAGCACAGATCGATGAATTGTGTGTTTCCATTTTTTGGAACCCCGGCAATCGCCCACCCGTTCGGACATGGCAACATCAAGGAAATCGCCATGCCCGATACGCAGGACATCACCGCCAAGTTCTGGAAAGCGCTCCGCTCCGACATGACTCTGATGCTGGGTCTGGACGGCGTCGAGGACGGCCATGCCCAGCCGATGACCGCTCAGCTGGACGGTGACGAGGATCACGGCCCGATCTGGTTCTTCACCTCGAAGGAAGCCGATCTGACCAAGGAGCTGCGCGAGGGCCAGGGTAGCCGCGCGCTCGCTCATTTCGCCTCCAAGGGGCATGATCTGTTCGCCAGCATCCATGGCAGCCTGTCGCTGTCCGACGACCGCGCCGTGATCGACCGGCTGTGGAATCCGTTCGTCGCCGCCTGGTTCGAAGGCGGCAAGGACGATCCCAAGCTCCAGCTTCTGCGCCTCGACCCCGAGCGCGCGCAGATCTGGCTCAACGGCTCCAGCCTGTTCGCCGGGGTGAAGATGCTGCTCGGCCGGGATCCGAAGCAGGATTATAAGGACAAGGTCGCCGAAGTCTCGCTGGCCTGAGAAACGCGTTACCGGGGCGGCGCACCGGCATCGCCCCGGTTCGAAAAACTTCCCACAGGCGGCAATTTTGTCGCATAGGCGGCCCGTGACGACTCCGCCCCCTCCTCCCGCGGATACCGGTGCCGCCGGTGGCCTTGGCCTGTTCCGCCGCAAGCAGGAGCCCGACAAACACAATAGCGGCGACGGCCTTCCGCTCCCGCGCCGCTATGTCGCCATCGCGGCCATGTCGTTCGGCTCGGCGCTCGTGATCATCGACGGCGGTGTCGCCAATGTCGCGCTGCCCACTATCGCCCGGGATTTGGGTGTTGGACAAAGCGCGATCGTCTCGGTCGTCACCGTCTATCAGGTGATGCTGGTGATGCTGCTGCTGCCCTTTGCGGGTCTCGGCGAACGCATCGGGCTGAAGACCGCCTATCAGGCCGGGCAGGCGATCTTCACCATTGCCACGATCCTCTGTTTCTTCGCCAAGAGCCTGCCCTTCCTGCTCATCGTGCGCGCCGCCCAGGCGATCGGCGCGGCGGGCGTGCTGAGCGTCTCCTCGGCGCTGATCCGCCAGATCTACCCGTCGAACCAGCTTGGTCGCGGGCTCGGCATCAACTCGGTGGTCGTGACCAGTTCGGCGGCGATCGCGCCCACGATCGGCGGCCTGATCCTGTCGGTCGCGCCCTGGCCCTGGGTATTCGCCAGTGCCGTGCCCTTCGCGCTCGCCAGCCTTGCGCTCGGCCGCGCCATCCCCAATCCGCGCGCGCGCCACGCGACGTTCGACATATTCGGCGCGGTGCTCTGCGCGGCAATGTTCGGGCTGATCATCGGCGGGCTGGAAAGCATGGTGCATGGCGACAGCCCGGTCGTCTCGGCGGCGATCGTCCTGGTCGGCGTGCTGGTCGGCATCTATTTCGTCCGGCGCGAACGCGGCGAGCCCAACCCGATCCTGCCGATCGACCTGCTGGTCCGCCCGGTGCTTGCTTTGTCGGCGATCGGCGGCTTCATTGCTTTCACCGCCTCGATGACCCTGCTCATCTCGACGCCCTTCCGCCTCCACGCGCTCGGCTTCAGCGCAGCGGCGATCGGCGCCGCGATCGCGCCCTGGCCGCTGACCAACATGATCGTCGCACCGGCTTCGGGCTTCCTGTCGGACCGTGTGCCCGCGGGCATCCTGGGCGGCATCGGCATGAGTATCTCGATCGTCGCATTGCTGCTCCTCGCCTTCATGCCGGCGGACCCGAGCCTGTTCGATGTCGCATGGCGGATGGCGCTGTGCGGGTCCGGCTTCGGCACCTATCTGCCGCCCAACGCCAGACTGCTGGTCGGCTCGGCCCCGCGCGAGCGCGCTGCCGCTGCCGGCGGCCTGGTGTCGACCGTACGCCTTGCCGGCCAGACCACGGGCGCGACACTGGTCGCGGCACTGCTTGCGCTCGGCATCGGCGAGGGCCGCATCCCGCCGATGGTGTCCGCCGGCCTCGCGATCATCGCCGGCCTGTGCAGCATCGCCCGCCTCCGCCCCTCGATCCGCAACCCGCGCCCCGAAGAGGCCGAAAACGTCCAGCCCGAGGCGCAGAACCGCTAGGGGCTGGCCAGCACCACACCCTCTCCGTTCGTTTCGAGCGAAGTCGAGAAACGTGGCTTGGCGCTCGATCGATGTTTCTCGATTTCGCTCGAAACGAACGGGGTAGTGGTGGCGATCTACGGCTTAGCCGCAGTCTTCTCGTTCGCGAGATAGTTGGCGCTGATCGTCGCATGCGCCGTCGCGACGGGTAGCAGCGTCGGGTAGAATTGCACGAAGGTCGAATCGACCGCCGCATTGGCCTGATGGCAGGCATAGCAGCTCGCATCATAGCCGATCATCGCTGCGGGCTTGGTGCCGTCGAAGCCGAAAAAGCCCCAGCCGCCCTTGAAGCGCTTGCGGTCATGGACATGCACTTCCACCGCCAGCGGCGCGCCCGACTGAAAGGCGCCGCTCCTGTTGATCGATCCTTTCGAGGTGCTGCCGCGAATCTCCAGCACCAGCACCGTTCCCTCGGGCCAGTGCCCGGTCTTCAGGAATGCGGCATGCGCCTCCGGATTGACGAAGACATTGTCGAACGGCCCCTCGGGCGAGGCGGCATTGGCCGAGGCGTTGTAACTCATCGCATGGCCCGAAGTGACAAAGGTCCAGCTGCGATATTCGGCCGGAAACAGCATCTCGCCCTTGTCGTTATAGTGCGCCGCCGCCGCTGCCTCGGGCGCCTTGGCCGGCGCTACCGACATGGCGAACAGCGCCGCCGCGCCCGCTGGAACCAGATATCGCCCGAACCCCATAAAACCCCTCGCTTTCAGACGGGAAGCCATAGGGCGCGGCCGGCCCCGCGAGGATGTCGACTATCCTGCCGTTCCGGACATGCGCCGCCGGTCGCGCGTCACCTCGGGCGGCTCGCCATGCGCGCGGGCATAAGCGCGGCCGAACGCGTCGGGACTGCGATAGCCGGCGAGCCGCGCGACCTCTCCCACCGGCACCGCATCGGCGCTGAGCATGTCGCGCGCCGCCGCGAGGCGCAGCCGTGTCACCAGCGCGCCGGGGCTCTCGCCCAACCCCTCGCGGAACATGCGCGACAATTGCCGCTCTCCGATTGCCGCGCGTTCCGCCAGCGCCGGCAACGACAGGTCGGCCTCCAGATTGGCGCCGATCCACGCTATCAGATCGGCCAGCCGGCGCGGGGCGCGCGCCTGGGCGCGGAGCGGCTCGGAGAATTGCGCCTGCGGACCGGCGCGCATGCTCGGCACGACCATCTCGTGCCCGACCGACAGCGCCAGGGTCGGCCCCAGGTCAGCGCGGACCATCGCCAGCGCAAGATCGATGCCGGCACAGACTCCGCCCGAGGTGAAGCAGGGTCCGTCCTCCACATAGATGCAGTCGCTCTGCATCCGGATCGCGGGAAAGCGCCGCTGCACGTCAGCGATGAAGCGCCAATGCGTCGTCGCCCGCCGCCCGTCGAGCACGCCGGTCGCCGCCAGCCCATAGACTCCAGTGCAGACCGACGCGATCCGGCGGGTCGTTTGGAGCCGCGGCCTGAGCCATCCGGCGACGGCGGCGCTGATCTCCGGTTCCCGCAGGCCGACCCCGCCCGGGACGATGATCGTGTCGTACGCGCCGCCTTCCGCGAAGCCGCGATCGGGCAGGATGCGCATGCCCGCCTCCGTCGTGACCGGATCGAGCGTGGCGGCGACGATCTCGACGCCATAGGCCGCGCGGGCCGGATCAATGGCCGTCGCGGTGGCGAACACTTCCAGCGGCCCGGCAATGTCGAAGCCGTTGACCCGGTCATAGGCGAGCAGGCCTACCCGCCAGCGAACGGGCGAGCCCGCCCCGCTCAAAACACCGCTTTCCCGTCGCCGCCCATCATCGCCTTGCGCACCAGCGGGATCGGCGGGCCGCCAAAGCTCAGGAACTGGTCGTGGAACGCCTTCCACCCCTGCCGCCCGCCATGCGTCGCGGTCCAGTCGTCGCGCAGCTTGCGGATCATCAGCTTGCCCATCGTATAGTTGAGATAGGCCGGGTCATAGGTGCCGCGCGCCGCCTGCTGCCTCGCATTGCCCTCGTCCTGATAGCATTCGTCGCGGAACATCCGGTATGACTGTTCCTGCGTCATGCCGCGCGCGTGCAATCCGATCGCCGAGAGATAACGGCAATTGCGCAGCAACGCGTTGGACAGCTGGCCGACATGCGTTTCCGGGTCGCCATCATTGAGGCCCGCGTCCCACATCATTTCCTCGGCATAATGCGCCCAGCCCTCGGCATAGGCATAGCCGACGAACAGCCGCCCGAAGAGCGAGGGCGATTTGTTGGCATGGCGGAACTGCAGGAAATGCCCGGGCATCACTTCGTGCACCGATGTGAACAGCAGGTCCATCTTGCCCGGCACGAACGAGTCCTGCACGGCCTTGGCCCAGGCCGGATCAGGCGGAGAGATGTAATAGACCGAGGGGATGCCCTTTTCGAACGGTCCCGGCGGATCGATATAGGCGGAATTCTGCCGGTTATAGGGCGGGCTTTCCTCGACCAGCGCCTGTTCCGCGTCGGGGATCGAGACAATGTCCTTGGCGATCACGAATGCCTTGAGCTCGGGTATCTGCCGCCGCGCCTCGGCGACCGGGCCGCCCTCGGGCTTGTTGGCGTTCATCTTCGCCATGCAAGCCGGGATCGTCGCGCCTGGCGCGAACTTCGCGCAGGCGGCCGTGAGCGCGTCCTGGTTGCGCTTCAGGTCCGCCTTCCCCGCCGCCTCGAGCTGGTCGAGCGGCACGTCCACGCCCTCGGTCATCTTGACCATGCGGGAGAATTTGTCGGCGCCGAGCGCAAAGCCCTGCGTCGCGGTGGCGCGCTGCCCGTCGAGATAGCCGGCAAGGTCATGCATCGATTTGGCCGCGGCACCCGCCGCCTGGTCGAACTGGCCCTGCAGCTCGGGGCTCTGCACCCCGGCAAAGGCCTTTTTCGCGTCGCCCGTGTAATAATCGGCGAAACCGTTGAAGCCCGCCACGCCATAATCGATGAAGCTCAGCGGCATCGGCGTCTTCAGGTTCGCCTTGATGTTCGCCGCCGCGCCGGGAATCTGGCGCAGGAACTTGATCATCGCCTTCATGCGCGTCGGCGCATCGGCATAGTTGCGGGCGATATAGACGTTCGGGTCGAGCCCGGCGCCGATATACCAGGCCGGGTTGGTGTGCGGCTGGTCCGCATCGGTCAGCCAGAACAGCTTGCCCTCGGCGACATTCACCAGATAGTCGCGCTCGAACGCGTCCTGCTTGCTCAACTTGGCCGCGTCGAAGGCCGATGCCTTGATGATCGAGGCGCGCAGGAAATCGGCCTGGCGCTTCAGCCCGACCTCGCTCCAGTCGCCCAGCCCACCGTCGAAATCATGCCGCCCCTGATAGACCGCATTGGCCGGATCGAGCTTGAACCAGCCCTCAATGAACGCGTCGCGGAACGCCGGCCATTCGGTCGTCGGCAGCGCCAGTTCGGCATCGTTGGTGATGGGCTTGGTTTCAGACGGCCCGCATGCCGTGACCGCCAGCAAGGCCGCCCCGGCGAGCAATATCCTGCGCATACCCGTTCCTCTTGATTCGTCTTGTCGCGCGATGCTGGCAGGTTGAATCGAGGGGCGCCAGCCCGGCGCAAGGCCGCCCACAGCGCGGTGGGGCTATTTGTCCAGGTCGACGATCATGTCGTCGGGATGCACCACGTTGAGCTTCTTGCGCGCCAGCTCGTCGACCATGTCCGGATCGGCATGGCGTGGATCGAGCAAGGCGACGCGGTTCTTCAGCTCGGCGCGCTGCTTCTCCAACACGGCGAGGTCGCTCTGGCGCTTGTCGAGCTGGCGCTGGATGTCGCCGTACGCGAGCGCGCCGTTCGGACCCATGATCGCATAGCCACCGAAAAACGCGCCCACGATCAGCAACGCAGCCGGCGGACCGGCGCGGCGGAGCATGGTGCGGAAGGTGGAACGCTTGGCCATCCCGCGATTCTCGCAGGTCGCGACTCGTGGATCAAGCAGGAATTTTACCTGTTCAAGATAAATCGAGCACGACATCGCGCCGACGAGTCAGCTGCGCAGAATCGAGCGCCCCGCATAGACCGCCGCCTCGTCCAGTTCCTCCTCGATGCGGATGAGCTGGTTGTACTTGGCGAGCCGGTCCGACCGCGCGAGGCTGCCGGTCTTGATCTGCCCGCAATTGGTTGCGACGGCCAGGTCGGCGATCGTCGCATCCTCGGTCTCGCCCGAACGATGCGACATGACCGCGGTGTAGCCGGCACGCTGGGCCATCGACACGGCCTCGAGAGTCTCGGTCAGGGTACCAATCTGGTTGACCTTCACCAGCAGCGAATTGGCGAGGCCGTCCTTGATGCCCTGCTTCAGCCGCTTTGGGTTGGTCACGAACAGATCGTCGCCGACCAGCTGGACCTTGTCGCCGATCAGGTCGGTCAGCGCCTTCCAACCCACGAAATCATCCTCGGCCATGCCGTCTTCGATCGAGAAGATCGGATAACGGCGCGTCAGGTCGGCGAGATATTCGGCCATCTCGTGGCTGGACAGGATCTTGCCCTCGCCCGAGATGTCGTACTTGCCGTTCTTGAAGAACTCGGTCGCGGCGCAGTCGAGCGCCAGCATCACGTCGTCGCCCGGCTTGTAGCCCGCCTTCTCGATCGAGCTCATGATGAAATCGAGCGCGTCGCTGGTCGAGGCGATGTTCGGAGCGAAACCGCCCTCGTCGCCGACCGAGGTCGCCAGGCCCTTGTCGTGCAGGCCCTTCTTCAGCGTGTGGAAGATTTCCGAACCGCAGCGCACCGCTTCGGCGATCGACGAAGCGCCGACCGGCACGACCATGAATTCCTGGAAATCGATCGGGTTGTCGGCATGCTCGCCGCCATTGATGATGTTCATCATCGGCACCGGCAGCACATGCGAGGAAACGCCGCCGACGTAGCGGTACAACGGCAGGCCCCGCGCATCGGCCGCCGCCTTGGCCACCGCGAGGCTGACGCCCAGGATCGCGTTCGCGCCGATCCGGCTCTTGTTCTCGGTGCCGTCGAGATCGATCATCACCCGGTCGACATCGGCCTGATCCTCGGCCTCGAGGCCGAGCACCGCGTCGGCGATCTCGGTGTTGACCGCTTCGACCGCCTTCAGCACGCCCTTGCCGAGATAGACGCTTTTGTCGCCGTCGCGCAGTTCGACCGCTTCATGCGCGCCGGTCGACGCGCCCGAGGGAACGGCGGCGCGACCGAAGGAACCGTCATCGAGCAACACGTCGACTTCCACGGTCGGGTTGCCCCGGCTGTCGAGGATTTGGCGCGCGTGGATGTCGATGATTGCGGTCACGTTATGATCCTTCTAACGATTGATGCCCCAGACAGACGGGCGTGCCTCTATCGGCTATCATCGGCGGCGGCAATTCGTCTCGTTCGATGGAACCGCGGACTGCGCTGGCCGGTTGACGATGGACAAGCGAGGAAAGGGCGACAGCATGGCTGACGAAACTCCCAAGGCCCCCAAACCGGCCAAACCGGTGAAGAAGGCCGCGACCACCGCGACACCGCGGAAAGCGGCTGCCGCCACGACCTCGCCTGCCGCGACAACCGCAAAGCCGGCCCCCAAGCCGGCCAAGCCGAAGAAAGGCCCGACCGTGGAAACCACCGCAGACACCGCCACCCCACGCTTCAAGGCCGAGACCAAGGCCGCGACGCAGACGCTGAAGGACAGCGCCTCCAAGCTCACCAAGGACGCCGGCGACAAGGCCCGCGCCTATGCCGAGGACGGCAAGGCCCGTGCGGGCGGCGTGCTCGACGAACTGGCCAAGATGATGACCGAGGCCGCCGGCACCGTCGACGAGAAGGTTGGCCCGCAATATGGCCAATATGCCCGCAGCGCCGCCGACGCCGTCTCGGGCTTTTCGGAATCGATCAAGCAGAAGAATCTCGACGACCTGATCGACGATGCGCGCGGCTTCGTGAAGAAGAGCCCGGCCGTGGCGATCGGCACCGCCGCGGCGATCGGTTTCGTGCTGGTGCGCTTGATCAAGTCGGGCCTCGACGCGGCCGACCGCGACGACGCCTGATCCGACAGGAACCGGGGGGAACATGGCCGAGCAACCGCCGGAAGAGCATGACAGCAACAGCATTGCGGCCCTGTTCTCGCGCCTGATCGACGACGCCGAACGCTTCGTGCGCGCGGAGATCAGGCTGTATCGCGCCCAGTTCCTCAGCCGCGTCGGCGAGGCGCGCACCGCGATCATCCTCGGCGTGGTAGCGTTGCTGCTGGCCCAGTCGGCGATGATCGCGACGGTGCTCGGCCTGTTGCTGATCCTGCGGCGTCCGCTGGGCGAGGTCGGGGCGACGATCCTGGTCGTGCTGCTCTCGCTCGGGGTCGCCGCCCTGCTTGTCCGCCTCGCCATCGCCAAGGTTCGCAAGATCACCGATATGTCGGACAAGCCCGAATGAGCCCGCCTAAAAACCTGCCCGAGGCAATCGACGACGCTACCGACCTGCCAGCGGCGAAGCGGCGGGCCGAGGCGGCGCGCGCTCGCCTGGCCGGGACGCTCGTCGACCTCCAGGCCCGGCTCAACCCGAAGGCGCTTGCCCGCGAGGCCATGGGAGAGTTGAAGGAGGCGGCGCAGGAAATCGGGCGGGACGGTCTGGAAAGCCTCAAGCGCCACCCCCTCACCCTCGCGGGGGGCGCCGCGGCGGTCGGCCTGCTCCTTGCCCGCGGGCCGATCAAGCATCTCATCGAGGTCTATCTCGATGAAACTCCCGAGCGTCCCGCGAGTTTGAAACCCAAACGGGCGCCTGCCCGACGGAAAGGATCCTCCGAATGAACGCCCCCACCACCGAAAAGCCCGCAACCCCGAAGGCCACGCCGCGCAGCACCGCCGAAAAGGCGCTGGAGACCACGCGTGACACCGCGCGCGAGGCCGTGCGCCGCACCGCCGAGGGGATCGAAGCCAATCCGCTCGCCGTTCTGGTCGGCGGCGTCGCGATCGGCGTGCTCGCCGGCGCGGTGATCCCGCGCACCGAGCAGGAGGGCAAGCTGCTCGGCCCGGTCGGCAAGCGCATCACCGACACGGCTGCCGGCGCGGCTCAGGCAGCGAAGGAAGCGGGCAAGGCGGAACTCGACGCGCTCGGCCTCAACAAGGCGGCAGCGCGCGACCAGGTCGGCAAGCTGCTCGACGGCGTGGTCAAGGCGCTGTCCAGCGCCGGTTCGGCCGCCGCCGCCAAAGCGTCCAGCAAGTAACAAAAAGCCGCGCTGGATGGTTCACCTCGCGGAATTCACGCTCTAAGGACGGGTGACTCCTCCCTTGGGAAGCCCGATCCATGAGCAAACTCCACCTGGTCTTCGGCGGCCGCGTCAAGGACCCCCGCCATCTCGATTTCGACGATCTCGATTCGATCGAGGTCGTCGGCATCTATCCCGATTATGCCAGCGCCGAGAAAGCCTGGCGCTCCGCCGCGCAGCGCACGGTCGACGATGCCGAGATGAAGTTCGTGGTGGTGCATCTCCACCGCCTGCTCCAGCCTGACGTGCTGGAAACGCCCAAGGCCTAATCCTTCGCCGCGAAAACGCCGTAGCGCTCGCGCCACGCCCCCACTTCGTCTTCAAGATGCGCGGGCGCGGCTTCTCCCGATAGCACGAGGCTGGCGACGTCGTTGTCCGGGTGCATCAGCATCTTCCTCGACCCGTCGCTGAACCAGACCGGGACCAGTTGATCGCACAGGCTGTCGAGGATCGTCGCCGCCATGCCGGTCTCGATCGCTTCACTGCCGGCGAGCGCGCGGACGTTGATCGATACGCCTTCGAAGCAGTTGCGCGGCTTCTTCTCGAAATTGAGCGACACGAGAACGCCTGACCGGTCCGGCCGGGCCTCGTCGGGCATCGCCGCGACCCGGCGCCAGGCGCAGAACCAAGTCCGGCAGATAGGCGGCCGCACCGCATGGATGCCGCATCCGCGCGCCGTCAGATAAGTGCAGGGCGTTCCCGCCGGCTTGCTGAAATCGGGCGTATCGACGGTGAGCACGGTGCAGCACGCCGTGCACGCCCCGCATACGCGATCGGCGAGGACCGGCCCCAGCAACATGGTCTCCAAGTCTGTCTCGCTGTCCATCCGGGGCCAATACAGGCGTCGCGGTCGCCGCGCCATCGGCCTCGGTTCGTCGCACGCCGCGCTCGAACCGACCGCCGGGACAGAGACTCTCCCGGCCCTGTTCATCTGGGAGACAGCTTCACCCGAACACGCAAGGGCCGTCGGGGGGCAAAGTAGAGGAGATTGCTCAATGCGTGTCATTCCCCAAAGGGCAGGCGTGCCTTTCCTGGCTGCCGCTCTGGCCGTGTCCGTGTCGGGCGCCGTGTCCGCGCAGGATCAGCAGCCGCAGCAGGACCAGCAGCAGCAGAGCGCGCCCGAGTCTAACGTCGTCGTCTATGGCACCCCGCCCGCGATGACCGCCGGGCCCGAGGTCAAGGGCGTCATCACCGCGCGCAATGGCGACAAGATGAAAGTCAGGACCGCCGACGGTAGCGCCGTGGTCATCGCCGTCACCGATTCCACCCGCATCAAGGGCGGCGGCGGGCTGTTCGGCGGTGGCGGCAAGCTCGGCGCAGATGCGCTGCTCAACGGCATGCCGGTCACCGTCAAGACCTTGCAGGCGGACGGCCAGCCAGGCGCCGAGCTGGTCGCGAGCCAGGTCAGCTTCCGCAAGAACGACCTCAAGACCGCGACGATGATCCGCAACGCGACGGACCAGCGCTTCGATGAACAGACCGCAGCAACCGAGTCGCTGCGCGGCCGCCTCGGCGATATCGACAAATATAACATCAAGGGCACCACCAACGTGCACTTCGATACCGGCAAGTCGGAACTCTCCGCTGAGGACAGGGCTCAGCTCTGCTCGACGGCCACCACGGCCGAGGCAACCGAAAACGCCCTGATCCTGGTGGTCGGCTACACCGATTCGACCGGCAGCGACGATATCAACCAGGCACTCAGCGAAAAGCGCGCCAACCGGGTCATCAATTACCTCCAGCAGAAATGCGGCTGGAAACCCTATCGCATGCTCACCCCCACCGGCATGGCCACGGCCGACCCGCTGGCGAGCAACGACACCGAAGAAGGCAAGGCGCAGAACCGCCGCGTCGCGGTCAATATCCTGGTCAGCAAAAGCGTCGACGTGATGTGAAGGGCGCGGGAGCAGCTCCGGAACGCGCCCAATAGCGCTTTCTAAGCTGAATTGATCCACCTCCCCCGTTCAGGTTGAGCGGCGAACGGGGAGGTTATCCATCAGGCCGGGAGCGGCACCCGCTCCCGGCCTGATGTCCGATCAGGTGAGCCGTCATTCCCGCGCCAGTGGCGCAAGGAACACCCGCTCATAGCCCCTGAACGGCGGCGCGGCGAAGCGTTCGATGACGGACGCGGCCTCGGGATCGAGCGGAACCTGTGTGCGATAGTTGTTGTAGCTTTCCTCATCGGGAAACCCGTACAGCGCGATCGCCACATCCTCGGCGCCCGGCTGTCCCTTGCCCGGAAAACTGATCGTCGCATCGCCCGGCGCCGCCCGCGGCATGAAAAAGCCGTAATGGACGCCGCCGTGCCGCTCGATCAACCGGGTCCAGGCCCGGCCATAGTCCTCGAACGCCTCCAGCCTGTCCGGATCGAGCCGGTACCGGATCTCGCAAAACACGGGCTTGGCCTGCATCGTCATCCCCTTACGCAGCGTCACGCATAGGGCGTACCCGCCATCGCCGCGACCAGCCCCACACTCCCCCGGTCGACGATCGAGAGAAAGGCGGCATTCGCTGCCCCCCCATCCCCCGTCCGGCGATAGGTCCCATGCGCCTCGAGAAACGCCACCGTCCAGGTCGCCAGCAACAGGCCGGCCGCCAGACGCGCGTCGCCATCGGCCTCCCGTCCGACGCTCTCGGCCAGCGCCGCCGCCACCACGCCGGCCAGCTCGTCGCGGATCGCCCGCGCCCTCGCCTTCAGCGTCTCGCTTGCCTCGATCGTCGCGATGAAGCGCTGGCTGATCGCGGAGAACTCCACGAACGGCCGCCCTTCCGCCACCAGCCGATGCGCGAGCAGGCGCAGGCTCTCGATCGGCGGAACCCCCGGATCGCGATCCCGCAACGCCTCGCGCAGGACCGCGCGGCCCTCATCGTCCCGGTCGAAGAACATGTCCTCCTTGCGCGGGAAATGATTGAACACGGTCATGCGCCCGACATCGGCGGCGTCGGCGATCTCATCGATCGTCACCGCGTCGAAACCGCGCTCCAGGAACAGGCAGGTGGCGGCGTCCGAGATCGCCTGCCGCGTGGCGAGGCGCTTGCGCGATCGGCGGTCGGTCGGTGTTGACAGGTCGCTCATTCACTCCCACCTATTATGTATCGAGTATATATTGGGATTGAGTATATGGAAACGCCCTATGATGTCGTCGTGGTCGGCGCAGGTCCGGTCGGCCTCCTTGCCGCGATCGAGCTGACCCTTGGCGGCGCCAGCGTCCTTGTATTGGAACGGCTGACCGAACCGAGCAAGGTGCTGAAGGCCGGCGGCATCGGCGCGCTCGGCATCGAGGCACTGCGGCGGCGCGGCATGGCCTCGGCGATCGACGCCGCGCAGGCCCGCGCCTTTGCCGCGATGGCGCGGCCCGCGGGCCATGGCCAGGCGGCGCCGCGCGGTCCCGGGGGCCGCTATAGCGGCCATTTCGCCGGCCTGATGCTGATCCGACGCGATGCGCAGGTCGAGCCGGACCGGCTCGGCAGCCCGATCGACCAGCAAAATATCGAAGCGATGCTGGGTGAGCGCGCCGGCGCGCTCGGGATCGAGGTCCGCCGCGGATGCGACGTCCACCGCCTGACGCAGCGGCCCGACGGGATCGATGTCGACTGGAGCTCGGAGACCGGTAACGGCCAGGTCCGCTGCTCATGGCTCCTCGGCTGCGACGGCGGCCGCAGCGCCGTCCGCAAGCTGTCGGGCTTCGCCTTTCCCGGCTGCGACCCGACGATGACGATGTACCAGGCCGTCGCCGAGGTGGATCATCCCGAACGGCTTGCCGCCCATGGTTTCCAGTACACGTCCGGCGGCATGTACATGTCCTTCGCCGGTCGCCTGGTCATGCTGGATTTCAGCGGCCCGCCCGAAGCCCGCGACGCCCCGGTCACCCGCGACACGTTCGAACAGGTGCTGCGCCGGGTCAGCGGCGCGGACGTGCGCGTGACGGTATTCGAAAATGCCAGCCGCTGGACCGACAATACGCGCCTCGTCGACACCTACCGCAACGGCCGGATACTGCTCGCCGGCGACGCCGCGCATATTCACTCGCCCTTTGGCGGCCAGGGCCTGAGCCTCGGGCTCGCCGATGCCGCGAACCTCGGCTGGAAGCTGGCCGCGGTGGTTCGCGGGACGATGCCGGAAAGCCTGATCGACACCTATCAGGCCGAGCGGCGGCCGGTCGCCGAAGCCGTGCTGGCCAACACCCTCGCCCAGGCCGCGATCATGCGACCCGACCCGCAGGCGGCGGCGATGCGCGCCATCGTCGCGACGCTGATGGAGGGCGACGAGGCCAACCGCTTCATCGGCGGGATGATGAGCGGGCTGGCCAACCGCTACGATCTCGGCTCGGAGCATGACGCGGTCGGACGGCTCATCGGCGACCGGCCGGTCGGCGGCGGGTCGCTCTACGATCTCATGCAGGACGGAATGGGCGTGTTCCTCGACGCGTCGGCGGACGGGTCGGCCTCCAGGCTCGTTTCGGCCGCCACGCAAAGCGTGCGCAGTGCGGCGGTCGATACGGGGCCCTCGATGCTGATCCGCCCCGATGCGTGCGTCGCCTGGGCCGGCGAGAGGGATAGCGTGCTCGGCCTGGAACAGGCGCTGGATCGTTGGTGCGTGCCGGCATAGGCTGGGTGCATGGCAGCCGTTGGGCTTAGCCCGTCAGACTCTTGGCGAATGCCTGCCATGCGGGCATCGCGTTCAGCGCGATGCGGATCAGCTGAGTCGCCAGGAAGAACCCGCCGCCCCAGATCGTCGCGAGATGCAGGGTGCCGCGCGTCCTGACATCATAGACCACCAGCGCCGCCAGCAGGATGTCGGTCAGGATCATCCCTCCGAATGCCGGGCTCAGCCCGATATGCGTGAAGCGTGTCACCCGAGCGAGCGGTGTGGTCAGGATCGCCAATGTGCCCAGGAGCATCAACCGCTTGTGCCAGGCAGATCGCGTGCGCATCGTCACGCCCGCGCCGACCAGCACCGCGAAGGTGAGGATCGCCCCCAGGGGAAAGACCAGAGGCGGCCCCTGCGGCGGCACGTGATGAACCGCCGCGACGTGCTTGGTGATGATCGCGGTCGCGATACCCAACGGGACCATGACGACGGCGAGCACGGCCGCAACCGGCCCGACGAACCGGTGTATGTCGGTGCGGCCCGCCGAGATCAGCGCGGTCTGCGCGACATAGAGCAATATCCATGCGGTGAAGACGAGACCGTGAAGATGCAGCAGGGCCGACAGCGGCTTGGCATGGAACGCCGGCGCAAGATAATAGCTTGGCGCGAAGCCCACGAACGTCGCTACGGCGATAACGATCGCCATGGCTGCGAAGAATCGACGCTCGCCCACCGGCTTCCCGCGTCCCACCTTTGTTGGTGTAGCCACACTTGCTCCTCTCGAGGGACGGCGACCCCTTCATCCGGTCGTTGCGTGAACCATGCCGCGGCGGCACCGTGTGGCGCGCTCTTCATCTGGGTAGGAGGTGGGAAAATCGCCATGCGGCCCGCGGTTGCCAAGCCCACCGCGATTAGTTTGCCAAGATGCACATCTTGCGCGATGTCGCCGAGGCTGGTCGACGCGCTCCAGCCCGCTCGTGGCAATGAAAGTGGCGTCGCTCCCCAATGCGGCCATTCGTCATCCGTATCTTCAAAAAATTTACGAGACGATGTCGAATATCGATCCGCTCATTCGTCGTTCCAATGCACTCCATGGGAGCGGTGGTCCGACGGCGCGCCGACCGCGATGGCGGAGATGCAGTCGTCATGTGGGAGAAACGAGGCTGTGCGAGGTTATGCGCGTCGCGTCAAAAGCCCAGCTCAGCAATCAAGTGCCAGACCTCGGCCGACAGCGAAAGAACATCGCATGACAAAAGTTTCGGGCAATCAGCCCGCCACCACAAGAGAGTCAGAACTCCTCGTTGCCATGACGGGCAAAGCCAGTTCGGCCAAGGCCGCAGAAGGGGACAAGCCGGTGTTCGCCTATATCGCCAGTCTACCGCAGCCCCAGCGCGGTATCGCCGAGCGTGTCGACGAACTGGCCATGCAGGCAGTGCCTGACCTCAAGCGCGCGGTGAAATGGGGCATGGCCTATTATGGCGTGCCTGACGGCTGGTGCTTCTCGTCCGGCGCCTTTGTCGGCCATGTGAAGCTGATGTTCATTCGGGGCACCGAGCTAAGCCCCGAGCCTCCGGTAACGCCTGTCGGAATGGGCAAGGCCACGCGCGGCGTCGAGTTGGCATCGACGGATGAGATGGACGAAGCCCAGCTAATGCCATGGATGTCGCAAGCCGCCTTGAAGCCGCTCGCTACGGGGAAGAAGCCGAAATCAGGCTGATGGCCCGTGGCTGGGCGTTTGGTGGTGTTGTGAAGGCGCTCAGACCGGCGATTTGCGATCGACATGGTCGCGGGCGGCAATCGCGACGCCATCATCGCTCCCGACTTCAGTGCGTTTTACGAGCGGATTGGGGTTGAGGCAGAGGGCAGTCTAACGTCCTCCCTCAAGCCTTACGATAAGCCCAGGCCAGCATCGGCCGTGCCAGCGCCACGCCCGCCAGCAGCCCCCCGATCGGCTCGACGATCGTCACCGATACCGCGAAGCTTTGCGACAGCACGGCAAAGGCGATCTGGATCGCCATCCAGATGCCGGCAAGGATCGCGATCTGGGTCAGCCGGCTATGGTGCCGCGCGATCGGGATGGCGCTCGGCACGCCGTACAGCATGAAATAGGCGCCGATCACCGCGAACACCGATGCGTCGGCCCCGGCGCTGGCCAGCGCCGATCCGGGCGTCAGGATCAGCCGCGCGAGCGCGCCGCCATAGGCGCCCGCGACGAAGATCACGCCCAGCCCGATCGGTCGGATCGCCTTTTCGACATAGCGGCCGGCAATCAGCAGGAAGATCAGGTTGAAGATCGCCGAGATGAAATCGCGCGCCAGAAAGGCGGAGGCAAGCGGCGACAGCCAGGACCGGATCGGGTCGTTGCTCCACCCGCCCGCCAGGAAATCCCCCGGCGTGAAGCCGAACCAGATCGCGGCCGCGTCCAGGCCGAACACCGCCGTGGCGAGCAAGACGGTAAAGACCGACAGCGCAACCAGCGCGTCGGTGAACCGGCCCCGCGGAAGATCGATTCCGTTCAGATGAACTCGATCTTCGAGACGACGTAATAACGGTCGCCCGACGGCACCGTCACTTCGACCTCGTCGTCGACCTTGCGCCCGATCAGCGCCCGGCCCAGCGGCGAATTATAGGAAATGCGGCCGCCCTTGGCATCGGCCTCGGTCTGGCCGACGATCTGATAGCGGATCGGCTTGTCGTCCTCATCGAGCAGCGTGACGGTCGCACCGAACACCACTTTGTCGCCCGACAGGTCGCGCGGATCGATCACCTGCGCGCGGCTCAGCTTGTCCTCGATGTCGGAGATCGACGCCTCGATCTGCCCCTGCCGCTCCTTGGCGGCATGATATTCGGCATTTTCGGAAAGGTCGCCGTGCGCGCGCGCTTCCTCGATCGCGTCGACGATGGTCGGGCGCTCCGCTTTCAGCCGCTTCAGGTCCGCATTGAGCTTCTCATAGCCCTCTTGCAGCATCGGCATCTTGTCGACGGTCGCCATCCCTTTAGGTCCTTCGTCAAAAAATCTTCTTCAAGCCGGCCCTTCACGGACCCGCCCGCACGTCACTCTCATGTGGGAAATTATTTGTGCGAGTGCGAATAATAGGATTGCAAGGGCCGTACTTCAAGGCTGCGTGTCGCAAGCGCCACGATCGCCTGGGCCGCGGCCACACTGGCGGGGGCCGTGGTGAAGTACGGGATCTTCTGATTCAGCGCCGACGCGCGGATCGGCTGCGAGTCCTTCAAGGACTGCCAGCCTTCCGTCGTGTTGAAGATCAGGCCGATCTGGCCGTCCTTGATCCGGTCGACGATATGCGGCCTGCCCTGCGCCACCTTGTTGACTCGCTCGACCGGCACGCCGTGCGCGAGCAGATAATCCGCCGTGCCGCCTGTGGCGACGATGGCGAAGCCATTCTCGGCGAGCAGCTTCACGCCCGGCAGGACAACCGGTTTGTCGCTGTCCTTCACGCTGACGAACAGGGTGCCGCTTTTGGGCAGCACATTGCTCGCGCCGAGTTGCGACTTGGCAAAGGCCATGACGAAATCGCTATCGATCCCCATCACTTCGCCGGTAGACTTCATTTCTGGTGAGAGCACCGGATCGATCCCCGGGAAACGGTTGAACGGGAACACCGCTTCCTTCACCGCGACATAGTCGATCGCCCGGTCGATCGCCGGCAGCGCCGCGAGCTTCTCGCCTGCCATCACCCGCGCCGCGATCTTGGCGATCGGCGCGCCGATCGCCTTGGCGACGAACGGCACCGTCCGGCTCGCGCGCGGGTTGACCTCGATGAGATAGACAAGGCCGTCCTTCACCGCGAACTGGATGTTCATCAGGCCGATGACCGACAGCGCCTTGGCCAGCGCCTTGGTCTGGCGCTCGATCTCGGCGATGATCTCGTCCGACAGGCTGTAGGGCGGGATCGAGCAGGCGCTGTCGCCGGAATGGACTCCCGCTTCCTCGATATGCTGCAGCACGCCCGCGACCGTCACGTCGGTCCCGTCGGAGATCGCGTCGACATCCACCTCGATCGCGTCGCGCAGATACTGGTCGATCAGCACCGGCGAGTCGCCCGACACCTGCACCGCGGTCTGGATATAATCGTCGAGCTGCGCCGGGCCGTCGACGATCTCCATCGCCCGGCCGCCCAGCACATAGCTCGGCCGCATCAGCACCGGATAGCCGATCCGCTCGGCGACCTTGATCGCTTCGTCGCGGCTGCGCGCGATCCCGTTGGCGGGCTGGCGCAGGCCGAGCCGGGTGATCAGCGCGGCGAACCGCTCGCGGTCCTCGGCCAGGTCGATCGCGTCCGGGCTGGTGCCCAGGATCGGAATACCCGCCTGTTCCAGCGCATTGGCCAGGTTGAGCGGGGTCTGCCCGCCGAACTGCACGATCACGCCGACCAGGGTACCGTTCTGCTGCTCGACATGCAGGATCTCSAGCACGTCCTCGGCGGTCAGCGGCTCGAAATAGAGCCGGTCCGACGTGTCGTAATCGGTCGACACCGTCTCCGGGTTGCAGTTGACCATGATCGTCTCATAGCCGGCCTCGGCCAGCGCGAAGCAGGCATGGCAGCAGCAATAATCGAACTCGATGCCCTGCCCGATCCGGTTCGGCCCGCCGCCCAGGATGACGATCTTCCGCCGATCCGACGGCATCGACTCATTGTCGGGCTCGCCGAAGCTCGGCGCCTCATAGGTCGAGTACATGTACGGCGTCTTCGCCTCGAACTCGGCTGCGCAGGTGTCGATCCGCTTGAACACCGGCCGCACGCCGAGCTTGTGGCGAAGCTTGCGCACCTCGTCTTCGGTGATGCCGCCGGTCATCGCCACCACCGCCTCATGGATCAGGCCCGATCCGCGCGCGATGCCGCGGTCCATGCCGCCGTGGAGATTGGCCGATTTGAGCGCGAGCCAGGCAAGCCGCTTGTCGCTGAAGCCCATCGACTTGAGCCGGCGCATGCCTGCCGCATCGCGCGGCAGGCCGCCGCGGCACACTTCTTCCTCGGCCGCGATGATCTCGGCGATCCGCTCCAGGAACCATGGATCGTATTTCGCGATCGCATGCACCTCGGCGACGGTGAAGCCTTCGCGCAGCGCCTGCGCCGCGACCAGCAGCCGGTCCGGCGTGGCGCGCGCCAGTGCCGCCTCGATCTCGTCGCGCGGCGCGCCGACCAGCGCATCGACCTGGTTGAAGCCGCTCAGCCCCGTCTCCAGGCCGCGCAGGGCCTTCTGCATCGATTCATGGATGTTGCGGCCGATCGCCATCACTTCGCCGACCGACTTCATCGCGGTCGACAGGATCGGCTCCGCGCCCTTGAACTTCTCGAAGGCGAAGCGCGGGATCTTGGTGACGACATAGTCGATCGTCGGCTCGAACGAGGCCGGGGTCGCGCCGGTGATGTCGTTGATGATCTCGTCGAGCGTGTAACCGACCGCCAGCTTGGCCGCGACCTTGGCGATCGGGAAGCCGGTCGCCTTGGACGCCAGCGCCGACGAGCGCGACACGCGCGGGTTCATCTCGATCACGACGAGGCGCCCGTCCTTCGGATTCACCGCGAACTGGACGTTGGAACCACCTGTTTCCACACCGATTTCACGCAGCACCGCGATGCTCGCGTTGCGCATGATCTGATATTCCTTGTCGGTCAGCGTCAGCGCCGGCGCGACGGTGATGGAATCGCCGGTATGGACGCCCATCGGATCGACATTCTCGATGGAGCAGATGATGATGCAATTGTCGTTGCGGTCGCGCACGACCTCCATCTCATATTCTTTCCAGCCGAGCAGCGATTCCTCGATCAGCACTTCGGTGGTGGGCGACGCATCGAGCCCCTTGCGCACGATCTCCTCGAACTCGGTCCGGTTATAGGCAATGCCCCCGCCCGATCCGCCCATGGTGAAGCTGGGGCGGATGATCGCGGGCAGCCCGGTCGTCTCCAGGCCGGCAACGGCCTCTTCCAGCGTATGCGCGATCGCCGAGCGAGCGGATTCCAGCCCGATCTTGTCCATCGCGTCGCGGAACTTCAGCCGGTCCTCGGCCTTGTCGATCGCCTCGGCATCGGCGCCGATCATCTGGACGCCGTATTTCTCCAAGGTGCCGTCGTTGAACAGCGCCAGCGCGGTGTTGAGCGCGGTCTGCCCGCCCATCGTCGGCAGGACGGCGTCGGGGCGTTCCTTCTCGATGATCTTGGCGACGATCTCGGGCGTGATCGGCTCGACATAGGTCGCGTCGGCCAGCTCGGGATCGGTCATGATCGTCGCCGGGTTCGAATTGACCAGGACGATGCGATAGCCTTCCTCGCGCAGTGCCTTGATCGCCTGCGTGCCGGAATAATCGAACTCGCACGCCTGGCCGATGACGATCGGGCCGGCGCCGATGACGAGGATGGAGGAGATGTCAGTGCGTTTTGGCATTAGTGGCTCGATCCCGTTTCGGCCATGCAGCCCCAACCTTCATATTCCACGTCGTACAATATCTCGATCTGCAGGCATTGCAGCGTCAGCGCCTTGATCGACGCCGCGTCCGCCTTCTGGTGTCTCGCGAGGAACAGCGATTCGCCGCCATCCTCATTCTCTTCGCGCTCGATCACCGAGAAGCCGAACTTGCCGGCCTCCTCGGAGAGCTGGTCCAGCGCATCCTCGTCGCCGGTGAAGCTGACATCGACCAGTCGCTCGAGCTCGGGCCGGTCGCCGCTCTCGGCCAGCCGCGCGAGCACGTCCTGGTCGCCGAGCCACTCCTGCTCGAACCTGGTCTGGTCTACCTCGGGCAGGCTCATGCCGCCTTCTCCAGCGATCCAACGAACTTCTCGAACAGGTACAGGCTGTCCTGCGGACCCGGGCTCGCCTCGGGATGATATTGCACGCTGAACGCCGGCCGGTCGGTCAGCTCGAACCCGGCGTTGGATCCGTCGAACAGCGACACATGAGTCTCGCGCGCGGTGGCGGGCAGCGTCTCGCTGCGAACTGCGAAGCCATGGTTCATGCTGGTGATCTCGACGGCGCCGTCGCTCAGCCGCTTGACCGGATGGTTCGCGCCGCGATGGCCCTGGAACATCTTGGTGGTCTCGGCCCCCACCGCAAGGCCGAGCAGCTGGTGACCAAGGCAGATGCCGAACAGCGGGATACGCGTCTCGAGCAGCTGCCGGATCACCGGCACGGCATAGTCGCCGGTCGCGGCGGGATCGCCCGGGCCATTCGACAGGAAGATGCCGTCGGGCTTCAACCCCATGACCTGCTCAAAGGTCGCGGTCGCCGGCAGCACGCTGACCTTGGCGCCGGCCTTGACCAGATTGCGGTAGATGTTGCGCTTTGCGCCGTAATCGATCGCGACGACATGCGGCCGCGCATCCTCGGCCCCGCCCGCGCCGTAGCCGAAGCCGAGCCGCCAGATGCCACCCTCCCAGCCATAATGCGTCTCGGTGGTGACCGAGATGGCGAGATCCATGCCCTCCAGCCCCGGCCAACCCCGCGCCATCTCCAGCAGCAGGGGAATGTCGAACTGGCCGTCCGCGCGGTGCGAGATCACGCCATTGGGCGCGCCGCCGGTGCGGATGCGGCGGGTCAGCGCGCGCGTGTCGATGCCGGAAAGGCCGATTCGGTCGTGCCGCTTCATCCAGTCGTCGAGCCGCTCGACTGAGCGGAAATTGGACGGCGCGGTCACGTCCTCGCGCACGATGATACCCAGCGCATGCGGGTCGTTCGCCTCGATGTCCTCCGGGTTCGCGCCGACATTGCCGATATGCGGGAAGGTGAAGGTGATGATCTGCCCGGCAAAGGACGGATCGGTCATCACTTCCTGATAGCCGGTCATCGCGGTGTGGAAACATACCTCGCCCACTGCCTCGCCTTCAGCGCCGAATCCGCGCCCCCACGCAATGTCCCCATTGGCGAGGACGAGGACTCCCGTCGCTCCTTCGGGCGCAGTTACGGGTTTGGCGTCGGCCATCGTGGCGGGCACTCCTTCGGGTTTCGATGTCGCTAAGCGGCGGTCGCTAAGCCTCGCGGGGCGGAGCGTCAATCTGTTAAAGATGGGGCCGCCGCGCTATCTGTACGGATTACCGAAAAGGACCGACAATGATTCGCGACGACATCAAGGCCGCGCTCGTCACCGCCATGAAGGGCGGAGACAAGCAAGGCACCGCCGCCCTCCGCCTGATCCAGTCAGCGATCAAGAACCGCGATATCGAAGCACGCACCGGCAAGGCGCCCGAGGACGACGACACTTTGGTGGTCGAAGTGCTGCAGAAGATGGTCAAGCAGCGCCGCGAATCGATCGAGATGTTCGTGAAGGGCAACCGCCAGGAACTCGCGGACGCCGAATCCGCCGAGGTCGCGGTGATCGAACGCTTCCTGCCGCAGCAGATGAGCGAGGCGGAAACCTCGGCGGCGATCGAAGCGATCAAGGTCGAGCTGGGCGCGAGCGGCATGAAGGACATGGGCCGCGTGATGGCGGAACTGAAGGCGCGGCATGCGCAGAGCCTGGATATGAGCAAGGCGAGCGGGCTGGTGAAGTCGGCTTTGGCGTAAGGTCCTTACGACCGAACATCACCCCTCCGTTCGTTTCGAGCGAAGTCGAGAAACCTGGCTGGCAATGCCCTTGTTGGGTCTCGACGACGCTCGACACGAATGGGGAGCGTGGGGCACAATGCCCCATGGCTTTCTGGGCATACATGTTGCGGTGCGCGGACGGCAAATTCTACACCGGCCACACTGACGATCTCGATCGGCGCATCGGCGAGCATCAGACCGGCGGGTATTGCGACTACACCTCGCGCCGCCTCCCGATCGAGTTGGCTTGGTCCGAGAGTTTCGGGTCGCGGATCGAGTCTCTCGAGGCCGAACGAATCGTAAGCGGCTGGTCCAGAGGCAAGAAAGAAGCGCTGATCGCTGGCGACTGGTCGATGGTCTCGCATCTTGCGAAGCCGCCCAAGGAAAGAAACATACGTCCCGTGCCACAAGGTTTCTCGACTTCGCTCGAAACGAACGGTGGGGTGGGTGACTCTGCAAACGAGCGAGGGAGCAGAGGTGCGCGCCCGGAGGAGGCGCCCCAATGAGCCTCTCCCCCCAATTCCTCGACGAACTCCGCAGCCGCACCCTCCTCTCGGCACTGATCGGCCGCACCACCAAGCTGCAAAAGGCCGGCCGGGAATTCCGCGCCTGCTGCCCGTTCCACAACGAGAAGAGCCCAAGCTTCTACGTCAACGACGACAAGGCCTTTTACCATTGCTTCGGCTGCGGCGCGCATGGCGATGCGATCCGCTGGATGACCGATCAGCGCGGCCTGCCCTTCATGGACGCGGTGAAGGAGCTGGCCCAGGCCGCCGGCATGGAGTTGCCCGCGATGGACCCGCGCTCGGCCGAAAAAGCGGAGCAAGCCAAGGGCCTGCATGATGCGATGAAAGCCGCGGCAGACTGGTTCGAAGCACAGCTCGGCGGTCTCGATGGCGGCGAGGCGGTCGCGCTGCTCAAGCGCCGGGGGATTACCGACCAGGCGCGGCGGGATTTCGGTCTCGGCTTTGCCCCCGATTCGCGCGGCAAGCTGAAAGAGGCGTTGAAGGACTATGGCAACCCGATTCTGGTTGAGACCGGGCTGCTGATCTCGGTCGAGGGCAAGGAGCCGTACGACCGCTTCCGCGGCCGGCTGATGATCCCGATCCGCGATCCGCGCGGTCGCACCATCGCCTTTGGCGGGCGCATCATCGGCGACGGCGAGCCCAAATACCTGAATTCGCCCGAGACGCCGCTCTTCGACAAGGGCCGCACGCTCTACAATCTCGATCGCGCCGCCCCGGCCTCCCGCAAAACCGGCCGCGTGCTGGTGGTCGAGGGTTATATGGACGTCATCGCCCTCGCCCAGGCAGGTTTCGGCGAAGCGGTCGCCCCGCTCGGCACCGCGTTGACCGAAGCGCAGCTCGAACGCCTGTGGCGCCTCTCCGACATCCCGATCCTCTGTTTCGACGGCGATTCGGCCGGACAAAAAGCCGCGATGCGCGCCGCCCACCGCGCGCTGCCGATGCTCGCCCCCGGCCGCAGCCTCGCGTTCGTCACCCTGCCCGAGGGCGTGGACCCGGACGATATGGTCCGCATGAAGGGCCCCGCCGCGTTCGAGGAACTACTCCGCACCCCCGAACCGCTGGTCGACCGGCTCTGGGCGCATGAACTCGCCGCCGAGCCGCTGAACACGCCCGAACAAAAGGCCGGGCTGAAAATGCGCCTCAACGAGATCGCCCAATCGATCGCCGACAAGAATGTCAGCATCGAATATCAGGCCGAATTCCGCCGCCGCTTCGACGATCTCTATGCCCGCGTCCGCGAGCCCTTCCGCGCCTTTCAGCCGGGGCCGAAGCGTAAGCCCGGCCAGAAATGGAAAGCGCCCGATCCACCCGTGGGCGAAGTCGCCAAGGGTGTGCGCGCCACCGGAATCGACCGGATCCTCGCCAAGGCGGTGCTCGCCGGCCTGATCCGCCACCCGGCCGAAATCGCCCGCCACATGGAGGTTCTCGGCTCGCTGAAACTTGCCGATGGCGCGCTGGGAAGGCTGTTCGAGGCCGTCGTCGATCTCGCGGTTGAAGATCAGGCGCTTGATAGCGACGGCTTGCTCACCATATTGGCGAAATCAGGATTCGATAACATCGCCAGCAATCTGCTACGGGCCGACCAATTATCGTGGTCGTTCACGCTGAAAGGCGCCGAACCCGTGCGAGCGAGGGAGGATCTGGACGAAGCCATCGCCATTCTGGTGGCACGGCCGGAAGTGGATGCGGCACTGGCGGAAGCAACGGCGGCGCTCATGGCGCGTTATTCGGACGAAGCCTTTGAACGGCAGGTTTCGCTGGTGAAGGAACAACAGGCGCTCGACGCACGACTTGCAAATCTGGTGCAAGCGAACGAAGACGCCAGAGCTTTAGGTACCGAGGGCAATTAATGGCGAAGACGGAAATGGCGGACGTCGCTGACACGACCGAAAACAGCGATGCGCCGCTGATCGACTTGAACGATGCGTCGATCAAGAAGCTGGTCGCCCGCGCGAAAAAGCGTGGCTACATCACCTATGAGCAGCTCAACGAAGCGCTGCCACAGGACCAGATGTCGTCCGACCAGCTCGAGGACGTGATGTCCGCGCTGAACGAGATGGGCATCAACATCGTCGAGAACGACGAAGCCGGCGAGGACGGCGAAGAGGCGGATCAGCCCGAGGACGAGGTCGAATCGGTCGATTCGTCCGAGGAAAGCGCGCCCGCGCTCGACGTGAAGAAAAAAGAGGTCATCGATCGCACCGACGATCCGGTGCGCATGTACCTGCGCGAGATGGGCGCGGTCGAGCTGCTCAGCCGCGAGGGCGAGATCGCCATCGCCAAGCGCATCGAGGCCGGCCGCGACACGATGATCCTCGGCCTGTGCGAAAGCCCGATCACCTTCAACGCGATCATCGACTGGTCGACCGCGCTCAATGAAGGCACGATGCAGCTGCGCGAGATCCTCGATCTCGATGCGATGCTGTCCAAGGACCCTGCCCCCGAGTCGCTGACCGACGACGACGCCGAAGGTTCGGGCGAAATCTCGGAAAAGACCGCCGGCCCGTCGTTCAAGGAAGAGGAAGAGCCCGAGGAGGCCGCCGCCGACGAGGACGAGGATTCGATGACCGAGCGGCGCACGCCGCGGCCGTCGGATGACGAGGAAGAGGACAACACCCTCAGCCTCGCCCAGATGGAAGAGCAGCTCAAGCCGCAGGCGCTCGAGCGGTTCGCCAACATCACGGCGATCTACAAGAAATTCTCGAAGATGCAGCAGCAGCGGCTCGAGGCGATGGCCGCGGGCGGCGAGCTGTCGGGTGCCGAGGAGCGCAAGTACCAGAAGCTGCGCGAGGACCTCACCGCCGAAGTCGAGAGCGTCCAGTTCCACAATGCGAAGATCGAATATCTCGTCGATCAGCTCTATGCCTTCAACCGGCGCCTGACCGCGCTGGGCGGCCAGATGCTGCGCCTTGCCGAGCGCCACAAGGTGCCGCGCAAGGATTTCCTCGACCGCTATATCGGCCATGAGCTGGACGAGCAGTTCCTCCCCAGCGTGTCGAAGCTCGACAAGAAATGGACGGCGTTCGTCGCGAACGAGAGCGATGCGGTCGACCGGATCCGCATCGAGATTTCGGAGATCAGCCAGGCGACCGGCATGTCGCTCGGCGAGTTCCGCCGCATCGTCAACATGGTCCAGAAGGGCGAGCGCGAAGCGCGCATCGCCAAGAAGGAAATGGTCGAGGCGAACCTGCGGCTCGTGATCTCGATCGCGAAGAAATACACCAATCGCGGCCTGCAGTTCCTGGATCTCATCCAGGAGGGCAATATCGGCCTGATGAAGGCGGTGGATAAGTTCGAATATCGCCGCGGCTACAAGTTCAGCACCTATGCCACCTGGTGGATCCGCCAGGCGATCACCCGCTCGATCGCCGACCAGGCGCGCACCATCCGTATTCCGGTGCACATGATCGAGACGATCAACAAGCTGGTGCGGACCAGCCGCCAGTTCCTGCACGAGCAGGGCCGCGAGCCCACGCCCGAGGAAATGGCCGAGCGGCTGTCCATGCCGCTCGAAAAGGTCCGCAAGGTGATGAAGATCGCCAAGGAGCCGATCAGCCTCGAAACGCCGATCGGCGACGAGGAGGATTCGCATCTCGGCGATTTCATCGAGGACAAGAACGCGGTCATCCCGGTCGACGCCGCGATTCAGGCCAATCTCAAGGAAACGGTCACCCGCGTCCTTGCCTCGCTCACCCCGCGCGAGGAGCGCGTGCTACGCATGCGCTTCGGCATCGGCATGAACACCGATCACACGCTGGAAGAGGTCGGCCAGCAATTCTCGGTGACGCGCGAGCGTATTCGGCAAATCGAAGCGAAGGCATTGCGCAAGCTCAAGCATCCGTCACGATCGCGCAAGATGCGCAGCTTTCTCGATCAGTAAGAACCGCAATATCTATTTTGCGCAAAAAGCGCCCCGGATTTGTTTCCGGGGCGCTTTTTCGTACACTAAAGCCTGAGTGAATCCGGCTGACGAAGAAAATACGACTGATCCGGGGCGCAAGGCCGATAAAATGGGTGCGATTTGGAAACGCCTAACGGGGTTTTAACCAAGTCTTTACGCCCTTCGGTATACTCCGTGAGCCCATTGATGAACCGCACCGGGATTCGCCGGCGCGTTCACGAAAACCCCGGGGGGTCATGGCTTTCGATTCGGCACTTGGTCAGCGTATCGGCGGCAGCTGGGGCACCATCGCCACGCTGGCGTCCGTCGACGGAACCGCGACTCATGCCGTGCCGCGCTCGCTGTCGGGCGCGAACGTCGCGGTAAGGGACCTGGCCGACGCGGTGCACGCCCTGTGCTGGCTGCATGGCCGCCACCCGGGCGTGGTCGATCGCGCCGCTGCCCATAATCACCAGCCCGCCGCGCAGGACTGGTTCGAGTCGGCCGCCGCGGCGTTCGTCGGCGAGCGTACCTATCTCGCGCGGCTCACCGCGGTGGCCGGCCCCCTGCCCTCGACTCCCGGCCAGGCCGAGTCCGAGGCCGCCGTCGCGGGTCAACGCCACGCGCTCGAGATGCTGGCCCAGTCCGACCGTACCGGCTGCGCGACCGGTGCGGCGATCGCCTTCGTGCTCGACTGGGCGGCGATACGAGTCATGCTCGATGCCGCCGCCCGCCGCTTCGGCATCGAGCCGCCCGCCGCCGACCTGCCCGACGAGATGGAGACGGCCTCCCTCGTCTCGGCGCTTGCCGAAACGCCGGCGATCGAACGCGCCATGGCGTTCGGCGCGCAGCAGATTCTCGCGCAGCATCGCGGCCTGTGGGATCTGCTCGAAGCCCGTGCGAGCGCGCGCAATCACCCGTAACACCGGCTTGCGTCAGGCGTAGTATTCCCTCTATCCCCAAACCCGATATTCGAAACGGGATTGGACGGCTGAATGAAGCGCTTCGAGGGCACGCAAAGCTATGTGGCGACGGACGACCTGAAGGTCGCGGTCAACGCGGCCGTCACCCTGCGCCGCCCGCTGCTCGTCAAGGGCGAGCCCGGCACCGGCAAGACCGTGCTCGCCTATGAGATCGCCAAGGCCGTCGGCGCCCCGCTGATCGAATGGAACGTCAAATCGACCACCAAGGCGCAGCAGGGGCTGTACGAATATGATGCGGTCGCCCGGTTGCGCGACGGTCAGCTCGGCGACGAGCGGGTCCATGACATCTCCAACTATATCCGCCGTGGCAAATTGTGGGAGGCCTTCACCGCGCCCGAGGTGCCCGTTCTGCTGATCGACGAGATCGACAAGGCCGATATCGAATTCCCCAACGATCTTCTCCAGGAACTCGATCGCATGGAATTCCATGTCTACGAGACCAAGGAGACGGTCCGTGCGGTCGAGCGCCCGATCGTCGTCATCACCTCCAACAACGAGAAGGAACTGCCCGACGCCTTTCTGCGCCGCTGTTTCTTTCACTACATCAAATTCCCCGATCGCGAGACGATGCAGGCGATCGTCGACGTGCACTTCCCCGGCATCCAGAAGATCCTCGTCTCGAAGGCGATGGACATCTTCTACGACGTGCGCGACGTGCCGGGCCTGAAGAAAAAGCCCTCGACCAGCGAGCTGCTCGACTGGCTCAAGCTGCTCCTGCACGAAGACATGCCGCTCGAGGTCCTGCAGAACCGCGATCCGACCAAGGCGATCCCGCCGCTGCACGGCGCGCTGCTCAAGAACGAGCAGGATGTCATGCTGTTCGAACGGCTCGCCTTCATGGCAAAAAGGCAGGCGAACAAGAACTGATCATCGCGCGCGAAGCGAACGTCACGCGCAACTGGCGCGAAACAGGGTTTACGTGCTAATAATCATCGCCGATCAGGCAGATGCGGAACCATCGGGACGACGGCGCTTATGCGTATCCTTTCCTCGAACGCCCTTTTGTCAGCGGCCGCCTGCGCCATGTCGTGCGCGGTAATGTCGCCCGCCGGCGCGGCATCCCTGCTCGATTATGTCGGCGAATGCGTGCCCTTCGCCCGCGCCGCCTCGGGCATCCAGATCTATGGCGATGCCTGGACCTGGTGGGACCAGGCCGATGGCAAATACAAACGCGGCGACAAGCCCAGGATCGGATCGGTCATCGTCTTTGCCAGGACCGCGCGCCTGCCGCTCGGCCATGTCGCGGTGATCAGCCGGGTCATCACGCCGCGCGTGGTGATGGTCACGCATGCCAACTGGTCGCGCCAGAATGGCGAACGCGGCCATGCCGAGCAGGACGTGACCCTGACCGACATGTCGCGCGACAATGACTGGAGCGAAGTGCAGGTCTGGTACCGCGACCGCGACGGCCTCGGCACCACGACCTATCCCGTCTACGGGTTCATCTATGGCACGCCGGAGTCGAAGCAGGTCGCCAAAGCCCGCCCGGCATCCGAACTGACCGGCGACGATCCCGACTATGTCGGCGCGATGATCGATGTCTACGCGCGCTGAGCATAAAAGCATCGACTTGACCGGGATGCAGCGCCTACTCTCCCAACGATGTTTCTGAACTTCCTCGACGAGCTCCGCGCGGCCGGCATTCCGGCGAGCATGAAGGAGCATCTCATCCTGCTCGAGGCGCTCGACCGCGACGTGATCGAGCACACGCCCGAGGATTTCTACTATCTGTCGCGCGCGGTGTACGTGAAGGACGAAGGCCTGCTCGACCGGTTCGACCAGGTCTTCTCCAAGGTGTTCAAGGGCATCGCCACCAGCTTCGGCACCCAGCATGCCGACATCCCCGAGGAATGGCTCCGCGCCGTCGCCGAGAAATACCTCACGCCCGAGGAGATGGAAGCGATCAAGTCGCTCGGCTCCTGGGAAGAGATCATGGAGACCTTGCAGAAACGGCTCGAGGAGCAGCAGGGCCGGCATCAGGGCGGCAACAAATGGATCGGGACCGGCGGCACCAGCCCCTATGGCAATTCGGGTTATAATCCCGAGGGCGTGCGCATCGGCGGCGAGAGCAGGAACAAGCGCGCGCTGAAGGTCTGGGACCAGCGCGACTTCAAGAATCTCGACAACACCAAGGAACTCGGCACCCGCAACATCAAGATCGCGCTGCGCCGGCTGCGCCGTTTCGCGCGCGAGGGTGCCGCCGACGAGCTCGACATCGACGCGACGATCGACGGCACGGCCCGCCAGGGCTGGCTCGACGTGGTGATGCGGCCCGAGCGGCACAATGCGGTCAAGCTGCTGCTGTTCCTCGACGTCGGCGGATCGATGGATCCCTGGGTGAAGCTGTGCGAGGAGCTGTTCTCCGCCGCGACCAGCGAGTTCAAGAATCTCGAATTCTTCTATTTCCACAATTGCCCGTACGAGGGGGTGTGGAAGGACAATCGCCGCCGCTTCACCGAGCGCACCCCGTTATGGGACGTGCTCCACAAATACGGCCATGATTACAAGCTGGTGCTGGTCGGCGACGCCTCGATGAGCCCCTATGAGATCACCCATCCCGGCGGCTCGGTCGAGCATTTCAATGAGGAATCGGGCGCGGTGTGGATGCACCGCCTGACCACCACCTATCCCGCGGCAATCTGGCTCAATCCCGTCCCCGAACAGCAATGGGGCTATTCGCAATCGGTCCGCATCATCCGTGAGCTGATGAACGACCGCATGTACCCGCTGAGCCTGGCCGGGCTCGACGACGCGATGCGGGAATTGACGCGGAAGCGGTGAGGGATCAGGCAATTCAACGACCGACCGCAGTCCTTGTCTCCGAAGCGCTGAATATCACGACCATCGGGATGGCGGCTATGGTTCGCCCGGCGTGATCCATCTCGAATCGCTGGTTGACCTCACTTTCGCGCCGCGGCTTCGACCGCCCTTGCGATCGCGCTGATCTGATACCCCACCCGCCGGTTACCGGGCATCGCATAAAGTGCCTTCAGATAGGCGACATCCACGTCGGTCACGGATTGCGGCGGGCTCGCTTCGGGATCGAACAGGGTGAGGATCGTGCCGACCTTCGCCTCGCCTCCCACCGGCCGGGTCTTCGCCAGCGCGCGCATGGCGACATAATCGGCAAGCTGGATCACCGTCTTGCCGGCCATGACCGGCGAGTCGATCACCACTGTCGAGGTGTCGATGATCCGCTTGCTCGATGGATTGAGGATCGATGCGGTCTTCACGTTGAGTGAGGAAGGCCCCATCGGGTTGCTACTCGACGGCGCGGACAGGCGCTGGCCATCCTCGTTCACCGTGGCGGTCGCGCTCCATGCGCGTACCGGGCCGCCGCCATCGATCAGCCGGCGGATTTGCGTGGTCTCCAGCCCAGCGAGCAATTCGGGGTTGGTCGCCCGCATGCCCTTCACCAGCGCGCCGCCATCGGGCGTCGCGACCAGCGCGACATTGCCCGCACAGTCCTCCGGCGCCACCTCGGCACCCACTGCCTTTGCGACCTTGCGGATGCGCGCGACGATCTCGCGCGATATCTCGGGCGTGAATCCGATCACCATCGGGCACACGGGTGCCTCGAACCGGGCCACCTGGCCGTCGCTCTTGCCGGCGGTGATGCTGCTGACGAAACGGGTCGCCTCGTCGCGATCCAGCGGCTTGCGCGCGGTCACGACGACATCGTCCTGCGACGAATCCTGGGCGGCCGCCTGTGCTGCCCAGACCAGGCCGATCGCCATGGCGACACTCAATCCAACCTTACGCATCCCACGCTCTTTCCAAGGAAAATCGTGACTTTCCCCTGAACGTCCCGACGCCCGATGGCCAGCCGTTACGCAGCAGCCCTGGCCAATAATGCTTCAGCCAGCATCGGCTGTGCTGCGAACGCCCCGTCCTGCCAGCCCGGGACCAGCCGGTCGACCACCAGAATCAGCCCCAACCCCTCGTCCTGCGACCATTGTTTCCGCCCGCGCCGCACTGCCTTCAATGCCGTCCCCGGCGCGTAGACCTTGTTCGGCCCATCGACATAATATTTGTAGATCAGCCATTGGCCGAGCCCTTCCATCTGCAGGAAGATATCGTCGAGCGGCTTCCACTTCTCCTCCGGCCCGACGAACCACATCGCGTGCCGCACGCGCATCGCCGTCAGCGCCTTGCGCGCCAGCCGGCGCGCCTCGGCATCGGTCGGTGCCGCCGCGGCGGCATAGAGCAGGTCGGTCTCCGCCTGCCAGGCACTCACATAGGCGGGGTCGCCCTTGAATGCAGCCTGGATCGAATCGTCGTTGATGTCCTCGGGCAAACCATAGCGCTTGCTCAGCGCTGCCACCGCCGGGTTAGCGAAGGCGAATTGCCGCGTGTGCATCATCTCGTGCAGCAGCACGCCGTCCATCAGCGTTTCCAGGCCGAGTTCGCTCGTCACCCCGCCTTTCCGCCACACCGACGGCATACTCATCACGAAGAAGCCGCGCGGGTCTTTCGGATTCGGGCCCGCAAAGGACATCACGCCGACGGGCGCGCCGTTGCCGTCGGGCATCATCACCTTGCCGTGATGCAGCCGCCCGCGCCACCGGATCGGCGCGCCGGTGTGCGGCACGGCATTCGCCTGGCAGGTCGCATCGACTGCCACCACTTCCGGCATCGGCACGGCCGGCAGGTGAAGCATGTTGGTCTCGGCCCAGCGCCAATTGTCCAGCGCCTGTTCGGTCCACAACCGGTCGGCGGGTTGCAGCCGGCAAGCGCGTCCGTCACCTGCCACGGCCGATGCCGGCCCCATGGCTAGGCAAGCCAGAAGGCCAAGGTGCCGCATCCACATCATCGGTCGCATGCTCGCCTCCCCCGGTCCCGCGGCGCATCAATACAGCAGATAGGGCTTCCGCTCTTCCACCCAGGCGCTCTCGTCCGGGCGCGCTACAGCATCCAGGTCGCCCGCGACCGCCGCCGCGTCGTCGACCCATTCGCACAGGCCGGGCCCGCCATTGATCACGTCGATCGCCAGCTTGCCGAATTCATATTCGTACGGAAAATCGCGCCACAGGTCATAGTCGGGGTATAGCAGCCGGATCGCCTTGAACCCGAGCGCCTGTACCCGCCACGGCTGGAAGGCGTGATGGTCGTAGAACGGCCCCTCGGCATGGATATGCACGCCGTTGCAGAGCTTACCGACGTGCTTGTGAAAGGTCGGCTGGAACCAGATGTCGCGCAGCGCGCAGCCCTTCAGCCAGTCGGGTGCGAGCCGCCGCATCTCGGCAATCACCGCGCGCGCATCCACATCAGGCGCACCGAACAGTTCCAGGGGCCGCGTGGTGCCGCGCCCTTCCGACAAATTGGTGCCCTCCAGCATCACGGTACCGGCATAGGCCCGCGCCATGTTGACATTGGGCGCGTTCGGACTCGGGTTGATCCAGATCCGGTCGTCCGGCCAGCCGAAGCCCGGCGCGGCCTCGGGCGCCCAGCCCTCCATCTCGATCACGCGGTAATCGACATCAAGCCCCTTCAGCGCGACGAACCAGTGGCCGAGTTCGCCGAGCGTCATCCCGTGCCGCATCGGCATCGGCCCGGCGCCGACGAAACTCTCCCAGCCCGGCAACAGCGTCAGCCCCTCGACCGGACGTCCGGCCGGGTTGGGCCGGTCGAGCACTACGACTGTTTTGCCATGCTCGGCCGCCGCCTCGAGCACGTAGAGCAAGGTCGTGATGAAGGTGTAGATGCGGCAACCCAGGTCCTGCAGGTCGAACAGCATCACGTCGAAGGTGCCCATCGACTGGCCGGTCGGCCGGCGCACTTCGCCGTACAGGCTGAATACCGGCATGCCATAGGTCGGGTCAGTGAAGTCGGGCGACTCCATCATGTTATCCTGCAGGTCGCCGCGCACGCCGTGCTGCGGCCCGAACACCGCCGTCACATTCAGCCCGCTCGCCACCAGCGCGTCGAGCGAATGCGTGAGATCCGCCGTCACCGAGGCCGGATGGGCAAGCAAGGCGATACGCTTCCCCTCCAGCGGCGCACGCAGGGCGGGGTCGGCGAGTAGGCGATCGATACCGAATTTCATGGGGCGGTGGGTGCCGCGAGCCGTGCCGTAAAGCAATCCCGATCGTGGAAATCCTCCGGCCCCGTCGGATGCGCCAACGCCCAGAAGGACTTGGTCCCGTCGCGTTCCTCGATCACCGTGGTCAGCGCGACATCCCAGTCGACACCCGCCAGCCCTGACAAGTCGGCGGCCGCCCGCAATTCCGCGACCTCCGCCTCCGGCTGCCACATCACGTCACTCACCGCCGCACCGGCCGCGCGGCGCATCCCGGTACGATGATCGTCGAAATCATAGGCCGCCCATTGCGCCGACGGCGCGATATTGAGCTCCACATAGAGCGACGTCCCTTCGTGCCCGACAAAGGCCTCGAAGCAGCTATGCCGCCACAGCTCGTCCCTGAAGCCGGGCTCCGCCGGCTCGGGCCACAGCACATCGCCGATCGCGCCGGTAACGCGATAGGTCAGGCTCAGCCGGTTCCCATCCCGCCGCGCCGTGACCGCGATCGATCGTACCGCATTGCTCGGACAATCGGGGTGCGGGACGAGCGAAAACGATTCCCCCTGCCCTTCTTCCTTCCCCGGCGAAGGCCGGGGTCCAGTCGGGATGTCGGTCATGGTTGCGCGATCCGGTCGTAAAGGTCTTCCCAATCGGGATTGAGCCCCTCGATCTCACGCACCTTCCACGCCCGCTTCCATTCCTTCATCCGAACCTCTCGCACCCTCGCAGACTCAAGATCGCCGTGCATCTCGTACCAGACCAGCAACCGGCAATCCTATTTCTTCGTGGAGCCCGCAATAACGCCGTTACGATGCTCCCACGCACGCCGGATCAGATGGTTGGTCGAGCCAATGTAGATCGCGCCGTTTCGCCGGTTCGTCATGATGTAAACGTAGAATTGCTCTTCCATTCCAGCGTCCCCCAACTGGACCCCGGCCTTTGCCGGGGAGGGTTATGGTGGCAAGAGCGACATCCTCAAATGCCCCTTATAGCAGCGCGAAAACCACGCCCATCACCGCATAAATCACCAGCCAATACCCCGCATCGATCAGGAACAGCCGCAGCGACTGGCGCGAGAACAGATAGTTCACACCGATCGACGGCACGATGAAACCAAGCGCGATGCCGCCCGAGATCATCACCGACAGGCTCAGATCCGGCGCGCCGTAGGTGGTCAGCGTGTGATCGAGGATGAAGGCCGAGAACAGGTTGAGCAGGAAGGTCAGGCCGAAGATCATCGGCATGTTGGCGTTCTTCATCGCGTCGTCGCTCAGGCCGCGCGCTGCCTGCCACGCCTTGCCGAAGATCGGGCCGTACCACAGCCCGCCGACAAGAAACCCCGAAACCGCGGCGACCAGGATCGCCAGCCAGTGCACTTCCGTTCCCATCGTCCTTCTCCCCTCGTTTCGCCCACGGCACGATATGCCCGTTCTGGCCCGACTGGAAGTCGACTCTCCGGCCCATGAAGGCGATGACTGGAAAATCCCGCGCGATGCGCCTATGTGGCCCGTTCCCCATGGCAACGATTCTCCCCACCCCGCCGAAAATCGGCATGGTTTCGCTCGGCTGTCCGAAGAACCTGGTCGACAGCGAACGCATCCTGACCAAGCTCCGCTCGGACGGTTATGCGATGTCGCCCGACTATGCCGGTGCCGACGTCGTGCTCGTCAACACCTGCGGCTTCCTCGATTCCGCCAAGGAAGAAAGCCTCGAAGCGATCGGCGAAGCCATCGCCGAGAACGGCCGCGTCATCGTGACCGGCTGCATGGGCAAGGAAGCCGAGACGATCCGCGCGCGCTTCCCCAATGTCCTCGCCGTCACCGGCGCGCATCAATATGAGGAAGTGGTCGGCGCGGTGCATGAGGCAGCGCCGATGCCGCCCAGCGCCTTCCTCAACCTGGTGCCCGAAAGCGGCCTGAAGCTCACTCCGCGCCATTACAGCTATCTGAAGATCTCGGAGGGCTGCAACCATCGCTGCTCCTTCTGTATCATCCCGTCGCTGCGCGGCGACCTCGTCAGCCGCCGCCCCGACGCGATCCTGCGCGAAGCCGAGAAGCTGATCGAGGCCGGCACCAAGGAGTTGCTGGTCATCAGCCAGGACACCTCGGCCTACGGCGTCGACATCAGGCATCACCCACGCATGTGGCACGGCCATGAGGTCCGCGCGCACATGACCGATCTGTCGCGCGAGCTGGGCAAGCTCGGCGCCTGGGTCCGCCTGCACTATGTCTACCCTTATCCGCATGTCGACCAGGTCATCCCGCTAATGGCCGAGGGGCTGGTGCTGCCCTATCTCGACATCCCGTTCCAGCATGCCTCGCGCGCCGTGCTGAAGGCGATGCGCCGCCCGGCCAACGAGGCGAAGGTGCTGGAGCGCATCAGGAACTGGCGCACGATCGAGCCCGATATCGCGATCCGCTCGACCTTCGTCGTCGGCTTCCCCGGCGAGACCGAGGATGATTTCCGCTATCTGATGGACTGGCTGGAAGAAGCCCGGCTCGACCGGGTCGGCGCCTTCCGCTTCGAACCCGTGGAGGGCGCTGCGGCGAACGACCTGCCCGACCCGGTGCCCGAAGAGGTCAAGGAAGAGCGCTACGCCCGGCTGATGGAGCTGACCGCGCGCATCTCGGCGGAAAAGCTGGAAGCCAAGATCGGCCGCACGCTCGACGTGATCATCGACGCGGTCGATGGCGACGGCGCGACTGGCCGGTCCAAGGCGGATGCGCCGGAGATCGACGGCGAAGTGCATCTTCGCGATGCCGGCCATCTCCGCCAGGGCGATATCGTCCAGGTCGAGATCGAGGATGCCGACGAGCACGACCTGTTCGGCGTGCCTGTCGCGTAACCAAAAAGGGAGGCGGCGCCCTGACGGCCGCCACCTCCCCCTCCGATCGCGGTCAACCCCTGTTGGTTACGCCGCCGATACCATCGACAATGCTGCCGACCAGCACGCCGCCGGCAAAGCCGGTCAGGGCGCTGGCGAAGATCCCCGCCTCGCCGATCACCGGCGCGAAGACGGTGCCCGCGAGTACGCCGCCGATGGCCCCGGCAAGACCGACGATCCACCACCAGGGATCCGGCTGCGGCGGCCGTGGACCGCGCCACCAGCCGGGCCATTTAGTCCCGCACCACCCCATCATCGCCAAGAATGCATATCCCATGGACAACCTCTCCTGCGTCTCAAATGGCGGACATCGGTCCGACTGGCCGGTGTCTCGCGGGGAGCATCCTCTCATTTCGGGCGTATTCAAGTCATGTTGGCACCGATCTGAGGATTTTCGGGATGCAACTGGCATTCAACATGGCGCTTACTTGCTCACGACATGATATGGTCTTTCACCGTAACCAGTGTTTCCGTCGCTGCCGCATATTGACAGTGTATTGCTTAAACAATACACTTTCGCGACGATGACGAAGGGGTGACAATGGTCAAGACAGCGGTCCTGATGTCGGTGCTCGCGGCGACCCTCGCCGCCTGCGGCCCGGCGCATTTCGACGAGCTGGCCTATTCGGCCGATGTCGATGCGAATCAGAGCGTCGCTCTTTTCACCTGCCGCATATCGTCGAGCGGCAAGTGCGTCTTCCGCTTCGACGGCAATGCCAGCCCCTCCACCGCGACCGTCGCGGTGAACGAGACCGGGGCCGTCAGCGGAATCGGCCCCGGCACCAGCTATTGCGCGACGTCAGGCGCGGACGGCGCGACATGCCATCCCCAGACGCTCCAGGCAGGCAAGCAGACGATCCGCCACGTCAAGCGCAGCTCCTAGGCTTCGGCCCGCTCGCTGCGATAATAAGCGAAGGTCAGCCAGGTCGCGACGGCGCCGAGCAGGTGCCAGATCGCGTGCCCCTGGATCAAGCTGGACGGCGCACAGGCCAGCCCGTGCTGGTCGAGGTTCCAGATCGCGAAGGCGATCGCGTTGACCAGGATGCCGGCCAGATAGAAACGCAGCCGCACCCCCTGCCGACGGGGACGCGCAAGGCCGAGTTCGAGGACGATCGCCGCGATCAGCACCACCGCGAACAGCCAGCGCCGGACCTCGGGCGCGACGATCAACACCCCGACAAGAACGAGGCACAACAGCAGGTAGAGCGCGATCGCCTGCCCGTCCGCCATACGCCGCCAGCGAGCCAGCGCGCTCACCAGCAGGAACGACCCCACCAGATACATGCCGAGCACATCGAGGAACTGCCCCCACAAGGTCAGCGTCGCATGGAGCAGCACGGAGCCAAGCCCGACGATGATCGCGGTGATCCCGAAGGCGACCGCGGAAACCGGCGTCATCGCCGAATGCCAGGCCGGCGCGCGGGCCAGCACGATCATCAGGCACCCGGCAAACACGAAGCCCAGCGACGACCAGCTATTGGCCCGCTGGAGGATCAGCGCGCCGATGCGCGGCATCTCGCAGAAACATCGCGTCGCGGTGCAACTCGCCGGAGCATAGACGCTCCAGTCGGGGCCGAGCGCCAAAAGCAGCAAGACGATGCCGATCCCGGCAAGGGCAGTCGCCGCCAGGGCGATCGCCAATGGGCGCAGTCCTGTCTCCTGCATCGCTCTCCCCCTTTGGGGGAGGCTAGCGCGCGCGAGGCAGGTCGCCAAGCGCGCGCCGATCCGTCAGGCCAGGTTTGCCTTGTACAGCTTGAGCAACTCGCCCCACGCCTTTTCCGCGGCCGCCTCATTATAGGTCTGGCTGCCCGGCACGCACCAGCCATGGTCGGCGGGATAGACCTCGACCGTCGCGGGGCGCCCGGCGGCCTCGAACGCTTTTTTCAGCACGTCCTTCGCCTCGGGCTGGCGCGCATCGTCATTCTGGGCGACCGCGACCAGATAGGCCGCCTTGGTCTTCGGAATCAGCAGATGCGGGCTGGACGGCTCGGCGGTGACGAGCCCGCCGCCATGAAAGCTGCCGACCGCGCCGATCCGCCCCGGTACCGCAGCCGCCGTGCGGAACGACAATGGCCCGCCCATGCAATAGCCCTGCACGCCGACCTTCTTCTTTTTATTGGTCTGCGGTTGCTGGTCGAGAAAGGCGAGATAGGCGGCGGCATCCGTGTCGACGCCGGCGTCGGTCATCGCCTGGCGGAAGCCCATGACCTTGGCGCGGTCGTCCGGCTTGCTGAAATCGAACGCCCCGTCGACCACGGGCGCGCGCTTGCTGCGGTAAAAGGGGTTGGGCACGAGCACGACATAGCCTTCGTTCGACAGGCGCCGGCCCAGTTCGCGGAACACCGGGCGCAGGCCGAGAATGTCGGGCCAGACCACCACCGCCGGCCAGGGCCCCTTGCCCTTGGGGTAGAAGAGCGCGGCGTCGGCTTCGCCGTCGGCGGTCTTCACCGTCACGTCGGTCTCGACGACATTGTCCGCGAGCGCCGTCGTCGCCAGCCCGGCCACCGCCACGCCAGCGATCACGAACGCCCGGCGGGACAATGCGGACGTCTCTACCAGCCCTTGATGGATGTCGCTGTCACACATGCCGTCTCTCCCGGTTTTTGCGTGGCATCATTCGACGGGCGGCGTCGGCGCCTGTCAAGGGCTGTGGCGGCCCTATCGGCCCTAACTCCGCTGCGGCAGGGCATAGGCGATCACCTGGTCGCCGATCGGCGTCTCCATGAAATGATGCCCGCCGGTCACGATCACCAGATATTCGCGCCCGCCCTGTTCATAGACCATCGGCGTTGCCTGCCCGCCCGCCGGCAGCACGTCGGACCAGAGCGTCTTGCCCGTGCGCAGGTCGATCGCGCGGATCAGATTGTCGGTCGCCGCCGCGACGAACACCAGGCCGCCCGCCGTCACCACCGCACCGCCATTGTTCGGCGTGCCGATATGGAAGGGCAGCATCGAGGGGATGCCGAACGGCCCGTTGGTCCGCGCGGTGCCGAGCGGCCGGTCCCACAGGGTCTTGCCCGTGGCGATCTCGATCGCCCTGATCCCGCCATAAGGCGGCTGCTTGCAGAGGAGGCCGGTGAAGGGCATCCGCCAGCCGGCATTGACGTTGATCGCATAGGGCGTGTTCGCCTGCGGGTCGCCCGCGCCCTCGATGCCGCCGATCTTGCCGCGTGCCTGGTCGCGCGGCGTCCAGCCGCGCTTGTTCGCCTCGGCGCGCGGCACCAGCCGGACATAATTAGGCATGTCGTTGTAATTGGCGACGATCACCCCGCGCTGCGGATCGACCGCGATACCGCCCCAGTCGCTGCCGCCATTATAGCCGGGATATTCGATCGAGGGCCGATCAGCCTCGGGCGGCGTGAAGAAGCCCTTGTAGCTCGCCCGGTGGAACTGGATGCGGCAGATCATCTGGTCGATCGGCGACATGCCCCACATGTCGCGCTCGGTCAGCGCCGGCTTGCGCAGCGTCTGCCACAGCGAGACGATCTGGGTCGGCGCGCGCTGCTCGGGTTCGACCCCGCCGCCCGGCGCCCTGATCGTGCCCACCGGCGTCAGCGGCCGCCCGGTGCGACGGTCGAGCACATAGAGATCGCCCTGCTTCGACGGCAGCACCAGCGCCGGCGTGCCCTTGTAATCGATCAGCGTCGCCTGGCTGCCGAAGTCGTAATCCCACACATCCTTGTTCACCGCCTGGAAGCGCCAGCGCGGTTTGCCCGTCGTCACGTCGATCGCGACCAGCGAGGTGGCGAAGAAATTCTCCGCCGGGCGGCGCAGGCTCGAATAATAATCCGCCGTCGAATTGCCCATCGGCAGATAGACCAGGCCCAGCTGCTCGTCGCCCGACGCCGTGGTCCACATGTTCGGCGTGCCGCGCGTATAGGTCTGGCCCGCCGGCGGCATGCCGGTGATGTCGGGGCGCATCATGTCCCACGCCCAGCGCAGCTTGCCGGTCACCGCGTCATAGGCCTGGATCACGCCCGACGGCTCCCAGCGATCCTGTCCGTCGAGCACCTGGTGCCCGGTCACGATCACCCCGCGCACGATGGTCGGCGCGGAATTGATCGAGACATAGCCCGGCGGCACCGCGCCCATGCCGGCCTTGATGTCGACCTGCCCGCCCGTGCCGAAATCGGCACAGGGCTTGCCCGTCGCCGCGTCCAGCTCGAAAATCCGTCCGTCGAGCGTTCCCTCGACGATCCGCGCCGCGCAGGCCGATCCGGCGGCGGCGCCCGGCACCGCATAATAGCTCACCCCGCGGCAGGCCGCGGTATAGGGGATCGCGTCGTCCGCCACCTTGGGGTCGAAGCGCCAGCGTTCCTTGCCGGTCGCTGCGTCGAGCGCGATGGCGAGGTTCTTCGGGGTGCAGAGATACAGGCTGTCGCCGATCTTGAGCGGCGTGGTCTCCGCGCCATAGGTCCCGGCGATCGCCTTGCTCGACGGCATGTCGCCGGTATGGACCAGCCAGGCGCGCTTCAGCCCGCCGACATTGCCGTTGTTGATCTGCGCCAGCGGCGAGAAGCGCCGCGCGCTGTACGTGCCGCCATAGGCCGGCCAGTCGGGCCCGGTCGCCTGGCCCGAGGGGTCGGCGAACCCGGGCGATTGCGGCGCGGGCAGCGCGGCCACCGCCACATCATCGCGCGTGCCGAGCATGCCGAACAGCACCGCCGTCGCGACCAGCAGCACCGCAATCGCGCCCTGCGCGATGCGCCAGCGCTTCGGCGCACTCGACAGGGTCGGCATCACCGCCAGCACCGCCACCAGCAGCACGATCGGCGCGACGATGCGCGGTACCAGCGCCCAGACATTGGTCCCGACCTCGGCAAAGGCCCATAACAGGGTGAGCGCAACCACCGCGACATAGATCCAGCCGCCCAGCAGCCGCTGGCGCACCAGCAGCGCTCCGGCGGCGACCATCGCCGCGCCCGTCACCAGATAATAAAGCGACCCGCCCAGCACGGCGAGCCAGACCCCGCCGATGCTCAGCACCGCCCCGATCAGCGCGACGACGATGCCGATGATGGCGGCGATCCAGCTGTGACGGACCGGCATGACGATTTCCCTGTTGCCCCGCTCCATCCAAACCAGCGAAGGCACTGGTTGTTTCCATGACAAAATCGTCATCGCCGCCCCCTTCCCTTTGCGGCGCTAAGGTGAAAAGACGGGCTCCCCCGCCACTGGCAAGGTGACTGATTGACGATGCTGCTCCGCTCGACGCTGACTCTGGTCGCGCTATTCGCCGCGACCCCCGCTTTCGCCCAGGCCCTCACTGCCGAGGAGCGCGCCCAGGTCGACCGGATCGTCACGGACTCGCTGAAGGCGACCGACGTTCCCTCGGCCTCGATCGCGGTGGTGCGCGGCGGCGAGATCGTCTTCGCCAAGGCCTATGGCAAGCAGGCCGAGAACCAGCCCGTTCCGCGCGACGAGGCGCCGTACCAGATCGCGTCGGTCTCGAAGCAGTTCACCGCCGCGGCGCTGCTGCTGCTCCAGAAGGACGGCAAGCTCAGCCTCGACGACAGCGTCGCCAGATATGTCCCGGACATCACTGACGGCGACCGGATCAGCATCCGCCAGCTGCTCAGCCACACCTCGGGCCTGCAGGATTACTGGCCGCAGGATTACAGCTTCAAGGCCATGGCTACCCCGGTCACGCCCCAGGGCATCGTCGATCGCTGGGCGAAGAAGCCGCTCGATTTCGCGCCGGGCACGCAGTGGCAATATTCCAACACCGGCTATGTCGTCGCCGGCATGATCGTCGAGAAGGTCGCCGGCATGCCGCTGCTCGACTTCCTCGAGCTGCGCATCTTCAAGCCGCTCGGCATCACCGCCTACGATCAGGATCTCGCGATCGGCAAGGGCTTCCCCCAGGGCTATGGCCGCGCCGCGATGGGCCCGGTGCGCGTCGCTACCCCCGCAGCGCATGGCTGGCTGTTCGCCGCGGGCGAGCTGGCGATGAGCGCGCGCGACCTCGCGAAATGGGACGTCGCCCGGCTCGACCGCAAGATCCTCGCCCCCGACGACTGGATGCTGCAGGAAACCCCAGTCAAGCTGACTGACGGCAGCTCGACCGGCTATGGCCTGGGCGTCTCGATCGGCAGCGCCAATGGCCGCCGCTTCATCGAGCATAGCGGCGAGGCGGTCGGCTTCCTGTCCGAGAATATCGTCTATCCGGACGAGAAGGCGGCGATCGTCGTGCTGACCAACACCTGGTCGAGCGACGCCTTCATCTCGATCAGCCAGGCGCTCGCCCGGACCCTGCTCCCGCCCCTGCCCCCGGCCTCGGCCGATACCGCGGACGCCGCCGCGCTCGGCACCGCGCGGCGCGTGTTCGATCAGCTTCGCACCGGCGCGCTCGACCGCGCGCTGCTGACCGACAACGCCAATTATTATTTCACGAGCGTAACGCTCGACGACTATCGCGCGAGCCTGGTCCCGCTCGGCGATCCGGTAACCTTCGTCCAGACCGGCCGCGCCCGGCTGCGCGGCGGTTTCGTCGGCCGTTCCTACCGCGTCACCTATGCCAATCGCGCGCTGACCATCAGCAGCTATGCCGACCAGAGCGGCAAGATCGAACAATTCCTCATCACCCCGGTGCAACGCTGATGCCCACGAAACTGCTCCAGCCCGATCGCGGCCAGCCCGCGCAGGCGATCGAAATCGTCGAGGCCGACGGCTTCGAGGCGTGGATCAAGGCTCAGCCGCCCCGTATCCGCGCGGCGGTCGCGGCGCAGAAGCTCAGCGGCAAGGGCGGCGCCAAAGCGGGCGCCAGCGCGATCCTGCCCGGCGAGGCCGATGACTGGTCGGTCGTCCTGGTGGTGAAGCACGCCGCGCTCGGCGCCTGGGACCTCGCCAGGCTGGCTGAAACGCTGCCCGAGGGAAGCTACCGCCCCTCGCGCGATGCCGGCGCCGCGATGCTCGGCTGGGTGCTCGGACAATACCGGTTCGACCGTTACCGCAAGCCCGAGGGCGAGGGCCCGCGCATCCTGTTGTCGGGCGAGCCGGCGCGGTTCGAGGAGATCGTCCGCATCGCCACCGCCACCAACAAGGTGCGCGACCTGGTCAATATCGGCGCGTCCGATCTCGGCCCGGCCGAGCTCGAGACCGAGGTCGCGACTCTCGCCGAGGCGCATGGCGCGACGCTCCACGTCACCCGGGGCGAGGCGCTGGCCAAGGGTTATCCGATGGTCCACACCGTCGGCCAGGCCGCCGCCAAGGGCCGCGAGCCGCGCCTGATCGAGCTCGAATGGGGCGACCCGAAACACCCGCGCATCGCGATCATCGGCAAGGGCGTGTGCTTCGATTCCGGCGGGCTCGACATCAAGCCCTCCTCGGGCATGCGGCTGATGAAGAAGGACATGGGCGGCGCGGCGCACGCGCTGGCGCTGGCCGGGCTGGTCATGGCGGGACGGCTCGAGGTCCGGCTTCACCTGCTGATCCCCGCGGTCGAGAATGCCATTGCCGGCAATGCCTTCCGCCCCGGCGACGTGCTCAGAACGCGCAAGGGCCTGACCGTCGAGAACACCAATACCGATGCCGAGGGCCGGCTGATCCTCGGCGACGCGCTCACCCGCGCCGGCGAGGACAAGCCGGCGCTGATCCTCGATTTCGCGACCTTGACCGGCGCCGCGCGCGTCGCGGTCGGGCCCGATCTCCCGGCGACCTTCGTCAATGACGAGCCGCTGGCGGACGCGCTGTTCGCCGCCTCGCGCGCGGTGGACGACCCGCTGTGGCGCCTGCCGTTATGGGACGGCTATGATGAGATGCTCAAATCCGACATCGCCGACATGGTGAACTCCCCCGATGGCGGCTATGCCGGCGCGGTGACGGCAGCGTTGTTCCTCCGACGCTTCGTGCCCGAGGGCACCCCCTGGGCGCATCTCGACACCTTCGCCTGGCGCCCCGCCGCCAAGCCCGGCCGCCCCAAGGGCGGCGACGCCCTCGGCCTGCGCGCGACATGGGCGATGCTCAAGGCGAAATATAGCTGAGGCGCCACACATCCCCCGTTCGCCCTGAGCTTGTCGAAGCCTGTCCTGAGCGCCTGCCTTGGCAGGCAGTCGAAGGGGGCTGCTCTTCTAAGTCGCCAGCCATGAAGAAGGTTAGTCGACGGGCTCGGCACGAACGGGTGAAGATGTAGGACCGGGCCCTACTGAACCACGATCGTCCCGGTCATCCCGAAGGTCGAATGCAYGAAATGCGTGCAATGCGCCTCGTAGCGGCCGGCCACAGGCGCGGTCAGGTGCACATCGGCCGACTGGCCGCCGTCCAGCGCGATCTTGCCCTTGGCGATCGCCGCCCGATCCTCCGGCGCGACGCGCGCCGCGTCGAAGAACGCCTTGGCCTCGAAATCATGCCCGCCCTTCACCTGGTTGACGACGTGCAGCACATAGGGCTGGCCGTGCTGCAGGGTGATCGTGTCGGGCGTGAACTTGAAGTTGGACAGGTCGATCTCGACCCGCTGCGCGTTGCCCTGTGCGGGCGCCTGCGCCCCGGCCAGGGCAAGCAGCGCGACGGCGGAGAGAATGAGCGGTTTCATGTGGCGATACTCCGAACGGGCACCCCTGCCGATGCCTCAATAGGAGCGCGCTGCCGGTGCGTTCAACCATATCTTGGTTGGGGGCATTCTCGCCCTGCCCCCGCGGCGCAACGGATGTCACTGAATACCGTGCCGGCCGGCGACGTCGCCATCATGGATAAACTGAGCAGTCACAAACGGCTCGCCATCCGTAAGGCGATCCGCAGCGCCGACGCCAGGCTGTTGTTCCTGCCGCCCTACAACCCCGATCTCGATCCGATCGAGCAGGTCTTCGCCAAGCTCACGCACCTGATGCTCAAAGCCGCTGCAGCGGATCAGCCATCCCGGCGAAGGTTGGTTCGAGAAGGATCTGGCGTCTCTGTTCCTCGACCTTGCGCAACGGCTATCCGAAATAGAAGTCGTCGGGTGTCAGCGCCTCGAGAATCCCGCCC